>JALOTA010000068.1 GCA_025458125.1 Hyphomicrobium sp. | reverse complement strand
CGGGTAGGGATCCGTGGCGTGGCGCCGATCTGGAGAGAGGGCCCAGATCTGGTCGACTGCCACGGCCCCGCCGGAGCGGAACGGGCGTGAGTTTCCAAAGCGGTTCGAGGGAGCCGGTTGCGGGAAAAATCGAGTTTGCGTCGAGGAAGAGGTTCGAAATCGGGGGATGGACCGTTTTGTCTCGACATTCACAAACAGGATCGACGCCAAAGGGCGGGTTTCGATCCCCGCTCCGTTCCGAGCCGTGCTCGAGCGCGACGGCTACGCGGGCGGCCTGCTACCCTTCGCTCGATGCTCCGGCACTCGATGCAGGCGGCGAGAGACTTGCGCAGAAGATCGATGGGCTTCTCGCAGGCCTGCCGGACTATTCGGACGAGCGTGACGAGCTGTCTGTCGCGCTCTACGGTGACGTCCAGGTACTCGCGATCGATGGGGACGGGCGCATCGTCCTTCCTCAGCCGCTTCGCGCCCACGCCGGTCTTCAATCCGAAGTCACTTTCGTCGGCCTTGGAGACAAGTTCCAGATGTGGGCACCCGAGCGGTTCGACGAACGGCGCCGGGCGGCTCGCGAAAAAGTCCAGGAGCACCGCAAGCTTCTCGGACGGCAGCCGCCGCCCCCGCGCGGGGGCGATGGAGAGGACTGATGGGCGCTCCCTCCGGTGCGACTCCGGATGCTCCACGGCACCTTCCGGTGATGCTGGCGGACGTTCTGGACGCGCTGCAGCCGAAGGCGCACGAAACCTACATTGACGGGACTTTCGGGGCCGGCGGCTACACGCGAGCCATCCTCGAGGCGGCGAATTGCCGGGTCGTGGCATTCGACCGCGATCCCACCGCCATTGCGGCCGGCAGCGAACTCGTTCGCACATTCGAGCCTCGCCTGAGCCTCGTGCACCGGCCGTTTGGACGTATGGCGGAAGCGATGCACGATGCAGGTCTCATGCACGTGGACGGCGTCGTTCTCGACATCGGCGTTTCGTCCATGCAGCTCGACGAGGCCGAACGCGGGTTTTCATTCCAGAGCGACGGTCCGCTCGACATGCGCATGGCGTGCGAGGGCCCGAGCGCGGCGGACGTGCTCAATTCCTTCAGCGAAGAGCAGATCGCCGACATCATCTACGAGTACGGCGAGGAGCGCCGTTCGCGGGCTATCGCGCGCGCCGTCGTCAAGGCGAGGACGGAGGCGCCGCTGCGGCGAACCCGTGAGCTTGCCGATCTCGTGCTGCGGGTATTCCACGGCCGCAAGGAGGATGGCCGGCACCCGGCGACGCGGACGTTCCAGGCGCTGCGTATTTTCGTCAACGACGAGTTGGGGGAACTTGAGCGGGGACTGAGAGCGGCGGAAAAAATTCTCAAGCCCGGCGGACGGCTGGTGGTGGTCACGTTCCATAGCCTGGAAGACCGGATCGTGAAGCAATTTCTGGCCGAACGAGCCGGAAAAGTGGATCACGGATCCCGCCATCTTCCGCAGAAGAACCTTCAATTTACACCTCCGGATTGTTAACTCGCGTCCGTTAACACCTCAGAAAGGTGAATTGGATCTGAACCCGCGTGCCCGCTCGGCACGTCTGAGGGCAGCCATCCGGACGGAAGCTCCCGCATGGAGCAATTCCGCGCCGTCGGGCTGAACAAGGTCCGGCCATCGCGGTGCCGAAATTATTCGGATCGACGGGAGTGCCCATGCGTATTGTCAATGCAGCCGCCGTTCTGCTGGCGCTGGCGAGCGCCTTCCTCCTTTACGGCCTCAATTACGATACCCGCATGATCGAAGCCCGGCTTCATGCGCGCGAGCGAGAAGCTGAACGCGCACGGGCGGACATCGCGGTTCTGCGTGCCGAGCGCGCGCATCTGGCACGCCCCGAACGGATTGAGCCGATGGCTCGCGGTCTCGGCCTCGAACCGTTGGCGGCGCGGCACGTCATGCCGGGTGCGAGTGTGGCGGAGATGGCAACCAGTTCCGCTGCCCGGTGAGCCACGATGGCTACAACGCGCCTAACTGAAGCGGATGAGACGGGACGGGTGGGGGCTCCGCGCGCCCGCTCGCGTCTGTTGGCGGCCTCGGTCTTGCTGCTGTTCGCTGCGGTCAGCGGACAGCTTGTCTGGCTTGCCTCGCAGAGCGAGGGACACAGTTCGATCCGCGTGGCGGTGATGTCGTCTCCGGCGACGACGTTCGCGCGCCCCGATATCGTCGATCGCAATGGACGGCTGCTCGCTGCCGACGTTCAGTTGCCGTCGCTCTATGCCGACCCCGTATTGATCCAGGATGCCGACGAAGCGGCGGAACGGCTATCGCGTCTCTTTCCATCGCTCGATGCGCGCGAATTGAGACGCAATCTGGCGGACAAGACCCGGCGTTTCGTCTGGATTCGCCGTGGGTTGAGCCCTAGTGCCGCGCAGCGCGTGCATAATCTGGGCATTCCCGGCCTTCAATTCGTCGACGAGATCCGGCGCACATATCCTGCGGGACGGCTCGGAGGCCATCTCCTCGGTCGCGTCGATATCGACAACCGCGGAACGTCGGGGATCGAACGTTACATCGACGACATCGGTGCTTCCGAGGCGGTCCACAGTGCGCGTCTTTCCGCCCGCGCGCCGGTGCGCCTATCGCTCGATCTCAGCGTGATGCATGCGCTCGACGAAGAACTCGAAGCGGCCATGGCCCGCTACGATGCGCCAGGTGCGGCCGGCATCGTGATGGACGTGCACAGCGGCGAGGTGGTCGCAGCGGTCTCGCGGCCCGGCGCCGATCCGGCCATCGCGGAAGAGGGCAGCGATCCGGCGCGGCTCGACAAGACGACCGCCGGCACCTATGAGCTTGGTTCGATCATGAAGCTCATGACGGTCGCGCTGGCTCTGGAGACTGGCAAGACCCTGGACAGCATGGTCGATACGACCGATCCGCTGAAGGCCGGCCGGTTTACGATCGAAGATCTGCATCCGCTAGGCCGGCCGATGTCCATATCGGAAGTTTTCATCCATTCCTCAAACGTTGGAGCCGGACAGCTGGCCCTGTCCGCCGGGGCGCAGGCGCAGGAGAGCTTCTTTAAGAAGCTAGGGCTCTGGTCTGGGCTCAAGACCGAAGTTTCCTCCGGGCCCGAGCCGCTGAAGCCCGCCCAGATCGGGCGTATCGAGCAGATCACGCTCGCGTTCGGGCATGGACTGGCCGTGACGCCTCTGCAGTTCACATCCGCCGCCGCCGCACTCGTCAATGGCGGAACAATCGTGAAGCCTACCTTCGTCGTGCGTGATCGGGCGCCGACGGGCGACCGGGTGGTTTCGGAGCGGACGAGCCGGCTGTTGCGGGAGGTCATGCGCCGCAACGTTACCGATGCCAGTGGCACCGGCCGCCGGGCCGATGTTCCGGGCTTCGAAGTTGGCGGCAAGACGGGAACCGCGGAAATGGCCGTGGCGGGCGGCTATCGCAAAAAGGCTGTTATCGCTTCGTTCCTCGGTGCCTTTCCGATCTCCGATCCGCGCTACGTCACGCTCGTCATGCTGTTCGAGCCGAAAGGTCAGGACCTTACCGGCGGCGAGATTACGGCCGGGCGTAACGCGGCGCCGACCACGGCAAGGCTGATCGAGCGGATCGCTCCGCTTCTTAATGTTCCGGCGAATATTCTTTGAGATCGCGGCCGCTCTTCATCTCGCCATCCCGCATGCGATCCTTACTTGATTGGCAGACGTACACACGGCAAAAGTCCGTTCAGTCTTTCCGGAGGAACCCATGCGCCTCTCATCCGCCCTTGCCGCCTGCTTTTTTGCCGCTGCCTTCTTGAGTGCTCCCGCTGGAGCGACCGCTCCGGGAGCGGAGAACTGGAACGCGCCTGCGATTGTCTGGCACAGCCTCAAGACCGGGGTTCCTGAAGCGGAACGGACCGGGAAAACCGTGATGATGGTCTTTCATGCGCCCTGGTGCACGGCGTGCGCAAAATTCCGTTCTGTGTTCAAGGATGAGCGCGTCGTCGCCGCGTCCAAGGACGTGGTGATGATCCTCGTCGATGCGGATGCGGACAAGGTCGCCAACGGCGCGTTCGCTCCGGACGGGACGTACGTGCCGCGCACGATTTTCCTGACGCCCGATGGAGATGTGCGTTCCGATCTCGTCGGTGCGTCCGACCCGAAGCATCCGCACACAATCGACATCGAGAAGCCCGACGAGTTGCTGGCTCTGATGCAGAGGGCGGCAAAAGCGAACGCCTCGACCGGCGCAACTGATCAACGCGCAGCGAATTGACCGGCGCTTCATTCCGGTGACATGAAGGCGGGCACGCTCGGATGGCGTGGACGGACAAGATCTTCGCATACTGCGAGAGGGCCGGAGACCCGGCCTTCTGGGCCGAACCGTTCAACGCCGTCTCCAACATCGCATTTCTTCTGGCGGCAGTCGCCGCGGCGGTGGAACTTGCGCGACGGGCAGATGCCGGAGAGCGCCGGATGGAATGGGCGCTCGTCGCACTCGTCGGCATCATCGGGACCGGGAGCTTTCTGTTTCACACGTATGCGACCCGATGGGCGTCTGTCGCGGACACGGCGCCAATCGGCATTTTCATGATCGGTTATCTCGGGTATGCGATGCGGCGCTTCCTGCATGCGCCTGTCCTCGCGGCTGTTTTGGCTCTCGGTTTATTCCTTGTCGCAATGCGCCATGCGGGGGCCATTCCGTGCGATCCGGCACTGCTGCCGATCACGGTTGCTGCCGGCCGTCCGTGTTTCAACGGATCACTGGGCTACCTTCCCGCGCTTGCGGCTCTAGTGATTATTGGGGGCATGCTCTTCGTCCGCCGTCACGCGGCAGGTGGGCTGGTGTGGGCCGGCGCGCTGGTCTTCGGGATCTCGCTGACTTTCCGCACGCTCGATTTCGAAGTGTGCGATCATACGCAACTCCTCGGCCGGACGAGAGGGACGCATGCGCTCTGGCACATGCTGAACGCGGCGCTGCTTTATATGCTGCTGATTGCGGCGATCCGGCATGGGGGAAAGAACGACGCGGTCTCTATATGATTGCGCCGGCCGACGCGGCAGAGCATAAAAGGCGCCCATCGTGCGGACGTGGTGGAACTGGTAGACACACAGGACTTAAAATCCTGAGGTAGCAATGCCGTGTGGGTTCGATTCCCACCGTCCGCACCATTGCCTGTCGCGGGTCCTCCCGACGGCGCCCAAGGACAATTTTCTGGTCTCATGCGTGCGATGCCGACCGAACGCCTGATCAAAAGACTGCTGTTTGTGATCTCCATCGCCGGGCTGGCAGCCGGGACATTCTTCTGGCTCGGCAAGGGCGATGCTGGCTGGGCGGACCGTATCTGGGCGCTGGGGACGATTCCCGTCATTGCGGGCCTTGCCATTTCGATCGTCCGCGACCTTCTCGCCGGGCGGCTCGGAGTCGACGCGGTCGCGTTCGTGTCCATGACAGGGGCTCTTCTGTTGGGTGAACCGCTGGCGGGCGCCGTTGTGGCGGTGATGTATGCCGGCGGCAATCTTCTGGAAGACTTTGCCGTCGCGCGAGCGGAGCGCGATCTCAAGGCGCTGGCCGACCGTGCGCCGCGCATTGCGCACCGCCGCACCCGTGACCTGATCGACGACGTGCCGGTCGATCAGGTCGAAATCTCAGATACGTTGATCGTGCGTGCCGGCGAGGTTGTTCCCGTCGATGGCACGATCCTGTCCGACGGCGCTGTGCTCGACGAAGCGGCTCTGACCGGCGAACCCATTCCGGTGGCGCGCGTCCGTGGTGAGGCGGTCCGCAGCGGCGCCATCAACGCCGGGGCGACATTCGAGATGCGCGCCCGCGCGAAGGCCGGCGAAAGCACCTATGCGGGGATCGTCCGGCTTGTGACCGCCGCCCAGACGGCCAAGGCGCCCTTCATACGTCTTGCCGATCAGTATGCCCTCATCCTGCTGCCGGTGACGCTCGTCATTGCCGGCGCGGCGTGGGTGGTCTCGGGTGATCCGATCCGCGGCCTCGCCGTGCTCGTTGCGTCGACGCCGTGTCCGCTCATCCTTGCCGCTCCGGTCGCGTTCATTGCCGGGGTCTCGCATGCCGCGCGCCTCGGCGTCCTGATCAAAGGCGGTGGGCCGCTCGAAGCACTCGCTCGCGCGCATACGGTGATGTTCGACAAGACTGGAACGCTGACGGTCGGCGGCGCGCGGCTGGTGGCGGTAGAGACGGCGCCGGGCGAGAATCCCGACGAGGTTCTGCGCCTCGCCGCATCGCTGGAGCAGGCATCGCAGCATGTGGTGGCCGCCGCTATCGTGAATGCCGCGACCGCGCGCAGCCTGAGCCTCGCGGTGCCGGAGAGCGTTCGTGAGGCCATGGGCGCCGGACTGGAGGGTGAGGTCGAAGGCCGGCACGTCAAGGCGGGGTCCTATCAACTGGTGTGCGGTTCCGTCCGACCTGAGCCATGGGCGGCACGGGCGCTGCGGCGCGCGTCGTGGCGTTCGGCGCTCAGTGTCTTCGTATCGGTCGAAGGGCGGGTCGTTGGTGCCATTCTTCTGGCTGATGAATTGCGCCGCGATACGCCGCGGGCGATCCAGTCCCTGCGCGAGGCGGGCATTCGCCGTATCGTCATGGTGACGGGCGACCGGGCGGAATCGGCGGAAACGATCGGAGCGGCGCTCGATCTGGACGCGGTTCTGGCCGACCGTGAACCGTCCGACAAGGTCGAAGCGGTGGTTGTCGAGCAGCGGCTCAATCCGACCGTCATGGTCGGCGACGGCATCAACGACGCGCCTGCGCTTGCCGCGGCGGATGTCGGCATCGCAATGGGCGCCCGCGGGGCGACAGCCTCGTCCGATGCAGCCGATGTCGTCGTTCTCGTCGATCGTCTCGACCGTGTCTCGCAAGGTATCATCATCGCCCGCCGCGCCCGCCGCATCGCTGTGCAGAGCATCGTTGCCGGCCTGACGCTATCGGGCGTCGCGATGATCGCGGCGGCTTTCGGATATCTCACCCCTGTCGCGGGTGCCCTGACGCAGGAAATCATCGATGTCGCGGTTATTCTCAACGCCTTGCGGGCTCTCACGCCCGGGTGGAAGCCCGGCCATGAGAACTTGCAGCCTGCTGCGGCCACGGCGCTGCAGGAAGGACATGTGAAGCTCGCCGCCACGCTCGATCGCCTGCGCGAGATCGCGGATGGCATGGACGACGCGGCGCCTGAAGCGGCTGACGCTCTCATTCGCGAAGCCTCCACGCTGGTGAAGACGAAGATCGTCGTCCACGAACAGGACGACGAGGGGCGCGTCTATCCCAAGCTCGCAACGTATCTGCATGACCGGCATGGCCTGGCCGCCATGAGCCGGGCACATCGCGAGATCCTGCACTCCGCACGGCTGCTTGAACGCTTGACGAAGGATCTGAAGGTCTCGGACACAGACCGGTACCTGATCCGGGACGCGCAGCGGATCATCGAGTCGATCGAGGCGCTGGTGCGTATTCACAACGCGCAGGAAGAGGACATCTACGAACATGCGGCGACGGGCTGACCCGTGCCGTGCGATCAGATGGCTAGCCTCAGGCCGGCCACGAATGAACGTGGGGCCTCGCGGGTGACGAAGTGCTGCAAGCAACTTCTTGCCGGCCGCGCTAAGATCGATCCGTCAGCATGAGGCAGGGCAGCTTCGACATGATCGATCTTGAAGCGCTGGTGCGTGAGGCTCACGACGAACTGAGCGGCGTGGCGGACCGGGGCAAGGTCGCCGATTACATTCCCGAACTGGGCAAGGTCGATCCGCGCAAGTTCGCCATTGCCGTCGCCACGCTTGACGGAAGGTGCGTGACCGCGGGGGACGCGCAAGACGCGTTTTCGATCCAGAGCATTTCGAAGGTGTTCGCGCTGGCGCTCGCGCTGGGCAAAGTCGGGGATGCCTTGTGGAAGCGAGTGGGGCGCGAGCCGAGCGGAACCGCCTTCAACTCCATCGTGCAGCTCGAACACGAGAAAGGCATTCCGCGAAATCCGTTCATCAACGCCGGAGCGATCGTTGTCTCCGACGTGATCCTGGCGGGGCATCGGCCGCGTGAGGCCATCGGCGAAATCCTGCGGTTCGTCCGTGTCGCGGCCAACGACGACAGCGTGTCCATCGATCCGGCCGTCGCCCGATCCGAACAGGACCACGGATACCGTAATGCAGCGCTGGCCAATTACATGCGCGCGTTCGGGAACATGCAGAACCCGGTCGAACTCACTCTTGGCGTCTATTTTCACCAGTGCGCGATTGAAATGAGCTGCGTGCAACTCGCCAATGCGGGGCTCTTTCTTGCCAATAGCGGGCGTGACCCGCGCACCGGCATTTCCGTGGTGTCGAAAGAGCGCGCGCGGCGTATCAATGCCCTGATGCTGATGTGCGGGCATTACGACGGCTCCGGCGACTTCGCCTACAAGGTGGGCTTTCCCGGCAAAAGCGGCGTCGGCGGAGGAATTCTGGCGATTGTCCCGGGGCGTGCCTCGATCGCGGTCTGGTCGCCCGGACTCGATGCGCAAGGCAATTCCAAGCTCGGAACCAGAGTTCTGGAGCGGATCGCGCATCAAACGGGCTGGTCGATCTTCGGCGTGTAAAAGGTGTCCGAGGGTGTCGCCCTTAGGCTTCGCATGGCCGTCGGCATGACAGAGGGTTACGGCTCGGGCTTGACCGCACGCCGGCAAATAATCGAACACTGGCGAAGACGGTGGCCAGACGGCATGCCGGTTTTGGGGGGCCCGCAGCTCGCGGGCTGAACGCGTTGCTACAACTCAGGCCCATTCTCTTCGCGCTCGGCCTCATGCTCTGCACGATAGCGGCGACGATGCTTCTGCCGGCTCTCGTGGACCTCGCCGATGACCACGATGGTTGGGAAGCGTTTGCCGCCTCGTCCATCGTGACATTTTTTGCCGGCGGTCTTCTCGTTCTTTTTGCTTATGACGAAAATCCCGGACGCATCGGCGTCAAGGAAGGATTTCTTCTCACCAGTGTCGCGTGGGTCGTGATCGCGGCATTCGCTGCCCTGCCTTTCCTCGGCCACGGGCTGTCCTACACGGACGCCTATTTCGAGACCATGTCGGGCCTGACGACGACGGGGTCGACCGTGATGGCGGGCCTTGAAAACCAGCCGCGAGGAATTCTGCTCTGGCGCGCTCTTTTATGCGGCATGGGTGGTCTCGGTATCATCGTGATCGCGATCATCATGCTGCCCTTCCTGCGCGTCGGCGGGATGCAGCTTTTCCAGACGGAAAGCTCCGACAAATCCGAGAAGGTGCTGCCGCGCGCGTTCGAGTTGACGCTGGCAACGGCGGCCGTGTTCGCAGGACTCGTCCTGCTCTGCGCCTTCTTCTACTGGTGGTTCGGGATGAAGGGTTTCGACGCCATCTGCCACGCGTTGCCGACCGTTTCGACGGCAGGGTTCTCAAACTACGATTCGAGTTTCTCCTATTACAAGGAACCGGCGATCCACTGGACGGCAACCATCTTCATGGCGCTCGGCGCCATGCCGTTCGTCGTGTTCATCAAGATGGTGCGTGGAGACCAGACGGCACTCTGGTACGATGTGCAAGTCCGCGCGTTCGTCGGGTTTCTCGTCGCTGTCAGCCTGATCATGGCGTTCTGGCTGATCTTCACACGCAACATTTCGTTTTTCGATGCCATCACGTTGTCGTCGTTCAACGTGACCTCGATCGTCACCACGACGGGGTTCATGAGCGACGACTACACGAAGTGGGGCAACTTCGCGATCGGCGTGTTCTTCCTGCTGACGTTCGTGGGCGGGTGTTCGGGATCGACGGCGGGCGCGATCAAGATCTACCGGCTTCAGATCGCCCACATGCTGGCGCGCAGCCACTTTCTGCATCTGATCAGCCCCAGCCGGGTCGTCACGCTCACCTACAACGGCCGGCGGCTGCCGGCCGACGTACCCTTCTCGGTGGTTGCGTTTCTTGCGATCTACTTTGCCGTCGTCGGTCTTTTCGCCGTCATCTACGCGGGACTGGGGCTCGACTTCGTGACGTCCCTGTCCGCATCCGCCACGGCACTGGGCAACGTCGGACCGGGTCTTGGCGAAATCATCGGTCCGGCAGGTAATTACGTTCCGCTTCCGGATGCAGCAAAGTGGGCACTCGCATTCCAGATGGTCCTGGGGCGCCTGGAACTCTTCACCGTGCTGGTATTGTTCCGGCCTGAGTTCTGGCGTTCGTGAGAGCCGCATCGACCGTCCAGCCGTAAAGCCAATCGTATTGCCGCATCAAAAGCCCCGGCGGGGCCGCGGAGAGCACCGCATTGCGCGCAGAGCGCATCAGGCCGTCGAGGTGATAGGCCTGTCCGTTTCGCGCAGATGCTGCCATGACGCGCGTGGTGCGCGGCCGGCGCACGCGCTCATAGGTGGCGAGGCGCTCGGGAATGTCGCGCGCGGCCGCAGCATCGAGAAGGGCCGCCAGCACGACCGCGTCTTCCAACGCCATCACGCCGCCTTGGGCCAGAAACGGCAAAGGCGGATGTGCGGCGTCGCCGATGAGGGCAATACGATCGCGAATCCATCGCACGGGAGCCGACGGCTGGTAGAGCGACCATTGGCGCCAAGTGGCCGGCTGCACGAGAAGATCGCGCAACGGCTGAGGAAACGCTGCGGCGCGGGATACGATCGTCTGCGCGGGAACGTCTGCGGCCCACGTCTCGCCGAGTTCCCTGTCGTCGAAGATCGCGACGACAGCCAGTTCACGCCCGGCTCGGACGGGATAGTGGACGACGTGCGCGGCGGGGCGGAGCCAGATCGTCGTGTCCGTCCGTGAGATTGCGTTGGGAAGTTCACTCGCGGGCAGAACGGTTCTCAGGGCACATTTGCCGGTGAAGAAGAGCCCCGGTGAGCCCATGACATTTGCTCTGAGCTTCGACCACAGTCCGTCGGCAATGAGCAGCGCGCTGCCGGACGCCTCTTCGCCGTCCGACAGCCGCACCGTCACGTTTCCGGCGGCGGTCGTCGCGGCCTTGACCTCCGCGCCGTGGCGAAGCGTAACGCCGGGCAGCGCCGCGGCCGTCTGGCGCAGCGCAGCGTGCAGATCCGCCCGGTGGACGACCCAGTAGGGCGCACCGTGACGGCGCGCGATGTCCTGACCCAAGGCAAGTCGAGTCAATTCGCGCCCCGACACCCCGTCCATGACGCGAATGGTTTCCGGGGTCGCGACGGTGCCGAGGAGATGCGGCGCGACGCCGAGTTCTTTTTTCGAAGACCGTGACCGCGCGACCGGTGCGCGCAAGCGCGATGGCCGCGGAGAGACCCGCTATCCCTGCGCCGGCGATGAGAAGGTGCGGCTGTTGTGGTGGGGAAGTGGGATCGGCGCGGTCCATCATGGTGCGTGCGCGCCGCTCCCGGTCAGGCCGCCGTTTCGGCAGCGGCCGAGACGAGGCAACCCTTGGGGTCTGTCTCATGCTCGCCAAGCCGGGAGTCGTAAACGTAAAGTGTCGAGCAGTACGGGCAGAGAATCTGTCCGTCCGATCCCATGTCGAGAAAGACGTGCGGATGATCGAACGGCGGGCGGGCGCCCATGCAGTTGAATTCCTTGACGCCGACAAAGATCTTTTCTGCGCCCTGGTCGTTCGCGATGTGAGGAACGAAATGTGCGGCCATGGGAGGTGTCTCGGCTCGTGCTGGTTGCGTCTCGGGTCGGGTCCGTACCATAACGGCCATGCCGTTGAAATGATAGGGTAGGCAAGGCGCCAGGCCGCCGCAGTCTGTACTGGCGGTCCGCATCAAGCCGGGGGTTCTCTTGCCGACGTTCGATTCCGAAAATGTCAGGCTCTTCTTTCTCGACGAGGAAGAGCGGCAGACCCGCAAGCTGCCCGTTTTGCTGATTCACGGTTTTGCATCGAACGTGGAAATGAATTGGCTGGCCACGTCGTGGGTCAGGGACCTGAAGGCGGCGGGCTACCGCGTTTTGGCGCTCGACAATCGCGGCCACGGCCAAAGCGAGAAGCTATACGCGGCGGATGCATACAGCCGGGAAATCATGGCGGAGGATGCGCGGCGGCTGCTCGATCATCTGGGCATTCCGCGGGCCCATGTCATTGGCTACTCGATGGGTGCGCGGATCGCCGCGACTTTCGCGCTGGCGCATCGGTCTCGCGTCGGCGGGCTGGTTCTGGGCGGTCTCGGGCACAACATGGTGAGGGCCATGGCCGGCACAGGTCCCATCGCACATGCACTCCTCGCCCCGTCGATCGATGATGTCGTCAACCCGACCGCGCGCACCTTCCGGGCGTTCGCCGAACAGACGAGAAGCGATCTTCGGGCTCTCGCGGTATGTGTGCGGCAAATCCGTGACCCCGTTCCGCGCGAAACGATCAGCGAGATTTCGGCTCCCACGCTGGTTGCGGTGGGAAGCAACGACGTGATCGCAGGTCCCGCGCGCATTCTGGCGGACCTCATTCCTGATGCGGAGGCTTTCGAAATTGTCGGGCGCGATCACATGAAGGCTGTGGGTGACCGCAGCTTCAAGGCGGCGGCCCTGCAATTTCTGGAGCGCGTAGAAGCTGGACTTTGAGCAGTGCGGCTGCCGGCGACTTGAAAAAATAAAGGCCGGCCTTGGGGGGGAGCCGGCCTAGTCATCGGAGTGGGCCCCAGTTCCTACGAGAGAGGGTTCCGCCGCCATCATTGGGGGGGAATCTCGCGAGGGGCGAGACGGCGGAAAGAACCGGGGCCTTGACGCACAAACGCAACGCTTACATGACGCATTACATCAAGGGCGGGGCACGAACTCAGCCATACGAAAACGGGCTGACCTTATGGGCCCTTGTACGCGGCGTACAAAACACCAGTCTGCAAGCCGACCGTCTTTGACGCTCCGAACATGACCCTCGCAGGGAGGGGATGGACTTCGGTCTGGCCTGTTGCCCGAGTTGCCACGCTCGAGACATGATCAAGGTACGCCTCTTGACGTCCAGAGTCCGTGACAATCGTGCGTTGGCTTAGCATTCGCTGTGGAAAATATCGCTAAGGCGCTTGAATGAGGACTGGAATCCTCATCGCAGCAACGTCCCGATTCTGCCGCCAGGATGCCGCGGCATGGGCTTTGAGGCGCCAGATGAATCTCACACTCTGCGCTCCGCTCCGGCGCGACCGTTCACCAGTCGTTAGGCACTCGGAGCGTAGTGTCCCGATCCATGTCGTTGCGTGGCGTCTTGTTCACCCTGTCGGCCGTCGGTCTGCTCATCCTGATGGGATGCAGCACGGGCGGCCCTGACTTCGTGGCCAAGCATGAACCTTGGCGCGAGACCGAAGAGAGCGCCTGTCTTGCAGCAGGTGTCGTGCGGCAATCGCCATTCTTGCAGACGCGCTCGGCTCTCGGCGGCCCCAGTTTTTGCGGAGCAGCAAAGCCATTCGAGATGTCGGCCGCAGATCAGGGCCGCGTGTCATTGCGTCCGCCGGCGCTGTTGCGCTGTCCGATGATCCCGCAGGTCGAACGATGGGTCACGAATGTCGTGAAACCCAGTGCGGAATACTATTTCGGCATGCCTGTCGTGGAGATGAAGGTGGCGGCCTCTTACGGCTGCCGGCCGATGAACAATCAATCCGGCGCCAAGCTCTCCGAACATGGGTATGCCAACGCGCTCGACGTTTCCGCATTCACACTCGCCGATGGCCGGGTGGTGACGGTGAAGGCGGGCTGGTGGGGTGCGGAAAGGGAGCGGCTTTTCCTGCGCGCCGTTCACGAGGGTGCGTGCCAGGAATTCACGACCGTCCTCGGGCCGAATTCGGATTCCTTCCACCATGACCACTTTCACGTGGATCTGGCGCGGCGCGGGCGCGACGGTCGCAGCCGTTACTGCAAGTGACCGTAGGCTCAGCAGGTCAGTTGGTGACCGGTCGTTGCAGCGGGTTGTTCCAGACCCGCACGAGACCGTCATCTCCGGCGGATGCGATGTGCTGCCCATCGGGTGAGAAGGCGAGTGCTGCGACGTCGCCCGCGTGGCTCGGCAACGTTCTTGGTGTGCGGCTTTTCCTGTAATCCCAGACGCGGATCTTGCCGTCGGAACCGGCGGAGGCCAGCACGTCTCCTGCCGGTGCGAAGACGACGGCCGTGGCCCGGCCCTCGTGGCCGGAAAGAGACCGGGTGAGCCGGTTGGATCGGCTCGACCAGATCCGGACTTTTCCATCGAGACTTGCCGAGGCGATCTCCCGTCCGCCGGCAGACATCGCGACGGCGGTTACGTAGTCGCGGTGCCCCCGGTAGGTGCGGACGGGGTCGAGTGTCTCGAGGTTCCAGACTTTCAGTGTCTTATCCGCGCTGCCGGACGCAAGAAGAGGCTTCGATCCCGACATTCCGAATGCGAGCGACTGGACCGCGCTTTCGTGGGCATCGAGAACGGCGAACGGACCGCTCGGCGTCGCGGCGTCCCATACTGCGATTTTCCAGTCATGGCCGGCCGCCGCGAAACGCTGGTTGCTTCCGAGAAAGGCGACAGCCCAGATCTCGGCATCATTGCGCTTGAAGTTGGAGAGCTTTTCGGCGCGATCCCAATCCCACAGAACGATATTGCCGTTGGCGTGGCCGGTGAGCAGGCGTCCTGCGGAAACCGCGATCGCGGACGCGGGGCCGTCGTCCAATTCGATCGTGCGTTTCAGCGCCCCCGATGCCGCCGACCAGACGCGCACCGTCGCGTCCTTGCCGGCGGATATGATCGTTGCGCCGTCGTCGGAATAGGCAAGAGCCGTCACGGGGCCGGCGTGACCGGTCAGGCGGGCGACGGGCGCGGGAATGACAACCTGCGGACGGTCGATCGAACCCGTGGTGGTGCTGGAAGTGAGGGCTGCGCCGCGCGTTTCCATCTGCGGCAGGCGGTCCTGAATGGCGACCGCGCCGGTCGCCACTCCAATGCCGATCAGCAATTTGAACAGCGTCGGGGTCCACGCCCATGTGGTGCTGGCAATGCGCCGGGGTGTCGGGGCGCGGTAGACACGGGGTGTGGAGACTTTGGCCACAGCCTTCGCGACGGTCTCGGCCGGTTTGGGGTCCGCATCCTGTTTGCGCTGGAGAACGCGCGGGACTTTCGCGGGCTCCTCGCTGATCAGTTTGCGGGTCGAGGCGGGTGGATTTTCGGCCTGCCCGGCAGGTGCGGCAGCGGCAGCAGCAGCCGGCGGCCGTGTCCGGGGCTTGGCCGGCGGAGCCTGGGCCTTACCCTTGCCCTCCTTCAGATTGTCGACGAAGTCCAGGAGCGCGCCCTGCGGTGCGGGCGCATCCGGAATGGGGGCGCTCGCGGCCTTGGCTTTTGCGTTTGGTGGTGCCGGTTTCTCGTCGTTCGACAGCTTGCGCTGAAGCCACGAGGCGGGCTTGGGATCAGGAGCCAGCAGTTCGCCGCGCCATGCGGTGATCGTCTGCGGACGGTCTTCTATCTTCAGGGCCAGTGCCTTGTCGATGGCATTGAGAAAATTTGCCCGATAGGCGCCGATCGCCGCTTCTCGTGCGGAAACGAAATCATCTTTCACCATCCGCGAAGGCGCATCCGGCGGACGCTTGCCGGTCACGGCATGGTAGAGCGTGGCGCCGAGCGCATAGATGTCGGTCCATGGACCCTGCCGCTTTCCGGTCTCAGCGTACTGCTCGTAGGGGCTGTAGCCCGGCTTGACCAGCGCCGACACGGTTTTGGAATGGGCTGCGATTTCGCCGCGTGCGGACCCGAAGTCGATCAGAACCGGTTGGCCGTCCTTGCGGATGATGATGTTGTCAGGCGCGATGTCCCGATGCAGGAAATCGGCCTTGTGGATCTCTTCCAGCGCGAGCAGCAGCGGACCGATGATCCTGTCCAGTTCCTTCTGGCGCGGCGCGCGCCCAAGGCTTTTCAGCCAGCCCTTGAGGCTGTGGCCCTCTTCGAAGTGAAGGACCATGTAGGCGGTCTGATTGGCGCGGAAATAGCGATAAACGCGAACGATGTTGGGGTGATTGAAGCGTGCGAGCGTCTGGGCTTCTTCAATGAACCGGTCGAGGCCCCAGGTGTAATCGCCGGCGCAATTTTCCGAACGTGGGACGGCTTCGAAGGCTGCATCGCGGACGGCAAAGTCAGCCGGAAAATACTCCTTGATCGTCACGGCGCGGCCGAGAGCCAGTTCGTCCGCCAGATATGTAATGCCGAAGCCGCCGGCGCCGAGCACGCGGGAGACGCGAAAATCCCCCACGAGTTCGGTTCCTGGCTTCAACGCGATCAGGTTGTTCATGCGCGGTCCGGAGACGTCCTCGCGTTCATCGTGACAGGAGTTTCACCACGCGCGCGCCGCAAAACCGCGACTCGCCGGACATTGAGAGCCGGCAGTTATGAAGCAGGAATGTGGCAACGCTTCGTACCGCGGTGCAAAGTTGAATATTCCATGAGAGTGACGAGATCGCGCCACGAAGCCGCCGCACGACGCACGGAAAAACCGATTTGAGCGTTCGATCGCTCGCGAACACATCGAATTCATCCGGCGCGTTCCGGTTCAGCGAGCGTCACCGCTCGGCCATTCCGGCCTGCCGTCGTCCAAACCTTCGGCCTTTAAGGAGCCTCACCCATGTCGAGCGCCGTCGCCGGATCGCAGTCGCGCAATTCCCTGCTCGGTTCCCTGAAAGACGTGCTGGCGGCCGCCGGCCGGGATAGTCCGTTGCCGGACGTTTCAATCGCTTCTCCCGCCGATCCGGCAGCGGCGGCCACGGATATCGCAGCGCAGGTGGCCGAGGCTCTGGCCGGCGCGCGGGACGACAAGGCGGCGATGCCGGCAAGCCCGTCGGCGGCCGATGCGGCGCGGGAAGTGAAGGGCGTTCCGCGGCCGCTCGATGATGCACTTGCCGACGGCGACCGGCCGCCCACGACACGCGTTTTCCGTGCAACCGCGCGGAGCACGGCGGATGAGCCGGCGCGGACCTCTCTGGTGCGCGGCAAACAGCAGGTGAAGCGCGGCGTTTTTGAAGCCGACCCGGTGGTCGGCTGGCTCGTCATCGTCGGCGGCCCCGGCATCGGACAGTACCGGCCGATTTTCGAAGGCAACAACACGGTCGGGCGGTCGGTCCAGAACCGCATTCCCATCGACTTCGGCGATGACGCGATTTCCGGAGAGGAGCAGGCCTATATCCGATATGACAGTTCAGACCGCTCCTTCCTGTTCGTGCCCAACCTTGCTAAGACCAATGTCGTTTCGCTCAATGACCGGCGGCCGACGGCCGCGGTCGAGCTGCAGGCGATGGACGTGATCACAATGGGACGGACACAACTCGTTTTCGTGCCGTTCTGCGGTCAGGACTTCGACTGGTCGGCACTTGCTGAAGGCTAGTTCCACGTTGCGGTTCTCCGGCGCATGATCGTTTTCGATCGAGGACGTTGCTCTACCAAGGGAGCGCGCAGTTACCAGGAAGACAGTGCAATCCTCTGGCCGGGCGACGATCACGTGTCGCCGACCGGCCGGAACGGCGCTGTTCGGGAACTCGTCGCCATTCTTGCCGACGGAATGGGCGGTCACGCCGGCGGGGCGTTGGCCAGCCAGACGGTTTGTGAAACGTTCGTCGAGGCATTCGCGAATGCGCAAACCCATGACACCACCGCGCGGCTCGTTTCAGCGCTTTCGGCCGCCAATGTCGCGATCGCCGAGAAGGTCAACGAAGACCCGGCGCTGTCGGGCATGGGTTCGACACTGGTCGGCGTGGTTTTTTCCAGCCATGGTGCGCAATGGGTTTCAGTCGGTGACAGTCCGCTGATGCTCTATCGCCGTGGAGAAATCGCACTTCTCAACGAAGACCATTCACTCGCACCGGAACTCGACCGGATGGCGGAGGCGGGTCACATCAGTATCGAGGAAGCGCGGCGTGATCCCCGGCGCCACATGCTGCGTTCGGCCGTGACGGGCGAGGAGATCGATCTGGTCGATATTCCCAACAAGCCGCTGGCGGTCGAACCCGGCGACTACATCATTCTTGCCAGTGACGGCTTGCAGACTCTTGAGAAGAGCGAAGTGGAACGCATCGTCTCCGCTTATGCAGCGGATGGACCCAAGGCTGTCGCGCAGGCATTGATCCGCGCGGTGGAAGCCGTCCGCGATCCGCATCAGGACAACGCAACAGTGGTGGCCGTTCGTGTCGTCGCGGCCTCGGCCCAGCCGGTTTCCTGAATTCGATTGATCTCGATCACGGCGGGGATCGCTTCAGCGAACGAGAAGCGGCAGATGAAGCTTTGAGCGAGGCTGCGGACATGGACGACCATTTCTGGCCGAGTTTGTACCCTGGGTTGATCGTTGGCGCGCTGATCGGTTTCGCCGACGGGGGCGTGCTGTCGACGGTGCTGGGGGCGGCCGGCGGTCTTGCCGGTGCCTTTGCGGCCTTCTACGGGGTGACGGCCGCAGGCATCGAACCGGGGATATTGCCACTTGCCGCTATCATTACCGGCTCCGTCATCGCCGCAAAGGTGACCACATTTGTGGTCGCCAAGATTACCGGCCATCCGGCCGGAGGGTGAGGTCGGCACGGCTGCACCGATGACGCTCCGGTCGGGAATTGCGTTGACCGGATTGAGGTCAGAAGCTATAGACCGCGCCAAGCAACGCCCGGGGCTGAAGTCCCGGGCGCAACTTTATTTGAATTCGCGTCCCGGAAACTGCCCCTGCAATTGGCCCCGGCCGCTTGCAGCAGCCGTGCAGCCGGCTCGCCGAGAACGAACAAACAGTCAGGGATATCAACGCAATGGCCAACACCTCTTCGGCAAAAAAAGCCGCCCGTCAGATGATCACTCGCACCGCGCGCAACAAGTCGCGCCGCACGCGGATGAAGTCGAGCGTGCGCAATGTCGAGGAAGCCATCGCTTCGGGCGACAAGGTCAAGGCGGCAGCGGCGCTGAAGGAAGTTGAGCCCGTTCTCGTCCGCACGGCTCAGAAGGGCGTCGTTCACAAGAAGGCCGCGAGCCGCAAGGTGTCGCGTCTCGCTGCCCGCGTGAAGAGCATGGCCTGATCGGGTTCGCCGGTCGCGTCCAGATTGATCGCTGACGAATTCAAGAACCGGGCTCTCAAGGCCCGGTTTTTTTGCATGTGTTTGTTGCCGGGTCCGCGCCTCCGCCCGTCATTCCGCGTCAACACCCTCGTGCGCTTCCAAGCATTGATCAGCGCGATTGTGACGTGTTCGCAACAGCGGAAGCGACTACACATTCATTGATTGGTTTTTTGAACATCGCTAACCCGTGGATTTTTCGACTGTTGAGCCGGAAGGTTGTTGATGGCGCATGCGAAGGGCTTTCGCAGCGGCCGCAAAAAATGCCAGCGCGAAGTGATTTGCGGGCGACGTCAGCTGTGTCTGCATGCGGGTCGCGGAATCGGTTTTTCAATCAATGGGATTCGGGTTTGCATTGGCTTGAAGTATGAGAGTCTGCGCTCTAAAAAATACTGATAAATCAATGCGGTTTGGCGGCGTCTGAAGCGGGGTTCGAGCCTTGCGCGCTGCAAGGTTAAGGGATATTTAATTCCCTGTGTCCCGGCTGTGGGGCGCGTGTTGAGATGTTTCAGTTCTCAGTCGACGAGCGTCGAGCCCTGGTTTCAAGTCGTACCGCGTCACGGGTTTCATCGTCAGTGGTGTAAAACGTCCCATCCCAGATCGCCCGATAGGGCCGGTCGGGGTTGCAGGATGAATTTGCGCCACTCTCGAATTGGTGCGTTTCGCATCGATAGAGCTTTCGGCGAGGGGGCGGGTGTCCTCCGGGTGTGTAGCCCGGTGTCAGGTTTGAGTGGGTTGGGTATTGATTGAGGGAGTTGCGTTTTGAGTGTGGATGATGTGCCCGCGCAAGAAGCCTGGGCCCGTCTCGAAACCGATCCAGCGGCTGTTCTGATCGACGTGCGGACGAAGGCAGAATGGACGTTTGTGGGAGTGCCGGATCTCTCGGCCCTGGGCCGTCAGATCGTCACGCTCGAGTGGCAGTCACTTGACGGCCGGGTTGATCCGGCCTTCGCGGAGCGCCTCTCGGGATACTTGAAGCAGGCCGGCAAGGGGGGGGACACCGAGTTGTTCTTCATTTGCCGGAGCGGAGCGCGAAGCCGCGCAGCCGCGGAGGCGATGATATCGGCCGGTTTCGGCCGCTGTCACAATGTGGCGGATGGGTTCGAGGGTCCTCCCGATTCCAGCCGTCAAAGGGGGAAGGTCGCCGGCTGGAAGGCGGCAGGTCTTCCTTGGGCGCAGGGATAGCGCCCGATTTTTGAGAGATCTGGATGTGAAGCCGCCGGTGCTCGAGGGCAAACGGCAGAAGGCGGAGCCATGTCCGGATCAGGGGGAACGAAAACGTTCATGTGCGGGGTATAACAATGCAATCGTCGGAAGCGGTTCAGCCGGCAGAAGAAGCTCGCGGCAAGAAAGTGCATGCTGCTCTCAAGGCACGGCTCGGGGATGACATTTACACGAGCTGGTTCAAGACGCTCGACTTCGACGGCTTCGACGGGAAGACGGTCACGGCATCCGTGCCGGTGAAGTTCCTGCGCAACTGGATACAGTCGCACTACATCGATGATCTGCTGGCCTGTAGCCGGATCGAATTCAAGGGCGCGGAACGGGTTGACGTTCAGCTGCGCCAGCCCGGCGGACAGAACCTGCGCGTCGTCTCCAACACCGCCGAGACGCAGCGGACGGAAGCCGGTCTTGATGGCCGGGCTCAGCCGCCGCCCGCCGACCAGGGCGTTCGCGTGCCGTTGGCCGCCCGCGGTTTGACGTCGCCCGTTCCGGCGCGCGTCCCTGCCGGTGGCGTCGATGGCTCGCCCCTCTACCCGCACCACACCTTTGAAAACTTTATCGTTGGAGCGCCGAACCGCCTGGCACATGCGGCGGCCGTGCAGGCTGCCGAAACGGTGATGAGCGGTTCGCCGGGCATCAATCCGCTGTTTTTTCATTCGTCGGTTGGTCTGGGGAAAACCCATCTTCTCCAGGCGATCGCTTGGGAAGTGCGCCGCCGGGCTGCGAATGCGAACGTGCTTTATCTGACCGCCGAGCGCTTTCGTTACGAGTTCGTCGAAGCGGTGCGCAGCTCCGATCCGCTGGCGTTCAAAGAACGGTTCCGGCACGTCAACATGCTGCTCATCGACGATCTGGAGTTCCTCCAGGGCGAGAAGACCGAGCAGGAGTTCGAGCACATCATCAATGCTCTGCTCGATGGCGGCCGGCAGGTCGTCGTGGCGTCATCGCGCCCGCCGGCTCACATCGAGCGTCTGAACGAGCGGATGCGCTCGCGCCTGCAGCGCGGCCTGGTTACG
Organism: Hyphomicrobium sp.; assembly: GCA_025458125.1. Lineage (GTDB taxonomy): Bacteria > Pseudomonadota > Alphaproteobacteria > Rhizobiales > Hyphomicrobiaceae > JAGVSR01. Next base: position 2,198 of record JALOTA010000068.1, on the reverse strand, counting down.
GAGATCGGCGGTTTCGATGAGGATCTTCGCATGAAGGTGCTCGAACGCCGTGTGGCCGAAAAGAAGCTCAGCGATCCTTCGTTCGAATTGTCGTTCGAGATCCTCCAGCTTCTGGCGCAGCGCCTTACGGAAAACGGCCGCGAACTGGAAGGCGCGGTCAACCGGCTGCACCAGACGTGGCAGCACGTGCGCGGTACGCTGACCCCGGACATCGCCGAGACCGTCATTCGCGACCTCGTCCACTCGGGCGGAGACCAGCGGCGGATCAAGATCGAGGACATCCTTCGCGTCGTTTCCCGGCATTTCGGCGTCTCGAAGGGCGATCTGCTTTCGCAGCGGCGCCACCGCTCGGTGGTGTGGCCTCGCCAGATCGGCATGTACCTCGCCAAGCAGCTCACCGCGCGGTCGCTGCCGGAAATCGGCCGCCGCTTCGGCAACCGTGATCATACAACCGTTCTGCACGCGATCCGGAAGATCGAGAGCGAACTCAACGGAAATCAGCGTCTCCGGGAGGAACTGGAGGACCTGAAGAAGATGCTGGCGCATTAGCGCCGGCCGGGGGACCCGCGCGGGGCAGAGGGCGGTCTAGCCTGCTCGGGTCTGACATCTCCGCCGCGACCGGCGGGGATCTGCGGGGAGGGATGGCGGGGCGCGCGGACCGTGCGGCCCGCCTCCTGTTTTCGGGCGCCTGGGGGCGGGGAATCGCTCGGCGCTTGAACCAGGAAGAAGAACCGGTCATTTTGCAGCGCTTTCGCGAATCTCCCATTGTGGTTTCTCGGGTTCGCAGCCGGCGGTTGCCGGCGATGTAACGGGAACGCCGGGGAACGTCGCTGGCGGTGGAGTTTCTCCGCCGGCCACAACTCCCACCACGTTCGAACGTGTTCCCACCACAACAAGGCTCAAGGGCAACAGGACATGCGTCTGGTCATTGAAAAGGGCGAACTTTCCAGAGCCCTCGGGCACGTCACAAGCGTCGTGGAGCGGCGCACGACAATTCCGATCCTCTCCAACGTGCTTTTGAAAGCCTCGCCGGCCGGGCTCGAATTCAAAGCGACCGATCTGGAACGGGAAGTCGTCGAGGAAGCCAAGGCCGACGTGACTCAGCCGGGCGCGCTGACAGTTCCAGCCCTGATGCTGCACGACATCGTGCGCAAGTTGCCTGACGGCGCGCAGATCGAATTGAAGCGCGACGCCGAAAAGGAGCGCCTGACGCTGTCTGCAGGTCAGGCGCGCTTTGCCCTACAGACGCTTGGACCGGAAGATTTCCCGGATATCGCGGCCGGCGACCTGGGCCACTCGTTCGAGGTGCCTGCCAGCGAACTGAAACTCATCATCGACAAGACGCGCTTCGCCATATCGACGGAAGAGACGCGCTACTATCTGAACGGCATCTTCTTTCATACGGCCGAGACCAACAAGAAGCCGATGCTGCGGGCGGTAGCCACGGACGGACACCGGCTGGCACAGGCGGAGCTGCCGTTACCTAAAGGTGCGGCGGGCATGCCGGGCGTGATCATCCCGCGCAAGACCGTACATGAACTGCAGCGTCTTCTGGAAGGTCTGACCGATGCCGTGCGGATTTCGGTCAGCGCCTCGAAGGTACGCTTCGAGATCGGATCGGTGACGCTCACCTCCAAGCTGATCGACGGGACGTTCCCGGACTACGGTCGCGTCATTCCGCAGTCGAACGACAAGGAGATGCTGGTTCACAACAGCATTTTCAAGGAAGCCGTGGACCGTGTTTCGACAGTGGCCAGCGAGCGCGGGCGGGCTGTCAAGCTTGCTTTGTCGAAGAACAAGCTCGTACTGTCGGTCAACAATCCGGAAGGCGGCAGCGCGACGGAAGAAATCGGCGTGACCTACGACGCCCAGCCGATCGAGATCGGGTTCAACGCGAAATATCTTCTCGACATCGCAGGGCAGATCGAGGGCGAGGACGCACGCTTCCTGCTTGCGGATGCGGGCTCGCCGACGATGATCAAGGATAGCGAAAACAACGGCGCGCTCTACGTGCTGATGCCGATGCGCGTGTGACGAAGCCTGCGGAACAGGCGATTGCGCTGGAATCCTCAGCCATGCAAGACGCGGCCCCGCGGCTATGGGTCGAGCGCCTGACGCTCACCAATTTCCGCAACTACCGGACTGCGGAGCTGGTTCTTGGCCCCGAGCCTGTCGTTCTGACGGGTGCGAACGGTTCC
>JALOTA010000128.1 GCA_025458125.1 Hyphomicrobium sp. | reverse complement strand
AGAGCCCGGTGATCGAGGCAGCCGGCGGCCGGATAAGGACCGGCGGCGTTTTCCACGAACCTGTGGCGGCTGCCCAGTTCATGCACGAGAGGTGCGTCGGCGGCGCGTGCCGCCCCGGCCAGGTTCGGCGCCGCTGCGGCGAGCAGGGCGAAGGCGAGTAAGGGAAAAGATAAATTCGTCATCGTTGACATCCGGCCGGGCTGTTGCCTTGACGGAACGGCTGCGGCGGTGGTTCGGATGATCCGGGCCGCGTTTTTTCGCGGCCGTCCACCGCGGGGGAGTGCGTGGGGTCGTTCGGATTGGCAGAGGCAGCACTCGTCGCAATCGGCGCGTTTTATACGTTCGCCGGAGTCGTCGGGTTGCGCGTGGCCGTGCAGGGCCGCTTCATGGACATCGCCATTGCGGGGATCTCGTCGGAGAAGCCGCCGGCGGTCGAGACGGCGCGGGGGCTCTGGCTTCTGTTCTCGGCGCTGTTGGTGCTGGCGGGCGGGCTGTTCCTGGTGCTGCGGCTGGACTGGTCGGCTGCCGCCTTCGCCGTGTCGGCATTGAGCCAGGCTGTCTATCTGCTGGTGCTGGCGCCTTGGATTTTCGATGCCGCCGATCCGCCCGATCCGCGCGGGCGGCAGCAGACGATCAACGCCTTCATCCTGTATTCGGCGGCGACGCTGTTCGTGCTGTGGGCCTACCGTACGGGGCGGCTGATGGGGCCGGTTGCCGTGGGATGGCCGGCGGTGTGGGGCGTGGCCGTTCCTCTGGTGGCGGCGCTGGGCTGGGGCCTGTTCCGTTTCTTCTGGCCGCTGGCCAAGGGACCGGCCTCGTTGTTCGAACGGGAACGGGCGGAGGCGGGCAGCCCTGCCGCCCCGGATGTCGCGGCTTTCCCGGATGAGGACGACGGCCCGCCGCTGGCGGAGAGCCGGCGGATACTGCTCATGTCGGACTACCAGTGTGACCCGCTCTGGTCGCACGATCCCGGTCGGAGCGGCTGTTTCTCGCCGCGAGATTTGCCACTGTCGGAGGGCCTGATCCGCGATCTGGAAACCTGGGCACGCAATTACGACGGCTCCTTCAATATGGACGATCTTGCCAATCCCAACTGGAGCGAGGCCCAGTACAAGGCTCACGACGAGGCCGGGATTGCGTTGGCGCGGCGGTTGAAGCGGGAATTGCCCGACCGGCAGATTTTCGTCTGGCGTCTCGACAACGGCCATACGGAGATCTCGGCCGATTAGGGCCGGGCGGGTCAGGGGTGGGCCGGTAAGTGGCGGGCGGGGCGGGTTGCGCGGCCGCTACGACTTCGATATGATGAACAAAATAGGAACATGCGGCCGCTCCGTTCTCGCGAGCCGGTATTGGCGTCGCCGCGCGGGGCGTCTCCCGGCAAAGCGGTGGACAAGCCGTCGATGATGGGGCGCGGACGGCGCGGCAAGGCTAAGGTCGCTGCAACTCGATTCGACGGGTGGGTTCAGGGCAGCCTTGTACCGCTCTGACCGTCGAACGCTGGAAGGAGTTTGAAAGATGGCCGGATCGGTCAACAAAGTCATCCTGGTCGGCAACGTCGGCAAGGACCCGGAAATTCGCCGGACGCAAGATGGCCGCTCGATCGCTAACCTGTCGCTGGCGACAAGCGAGACGTGGCGCGACAAGGCCACCGGCGAGCGCAAGGAAAAGACGGAGTGGCACCGGGTGGTCGTGTTCAACGACAACCTGTGCAAGGTCGTCGAGCAGTACGTGCGCAAGGGTTCGAAACTCTACATCGAGGGCCAGTTGCAGACCCGCAAATGGACCGACCAGTCGGGGCAGGAGAAGTATTCCACCGAGGTCGTGCTGCAGGGGTTCAACGGCACGCTCACCATGCTCGACGGCGCGCGCGGCGCGGCAGGCGGCATGGGCGAGAGCGCGCAGGTCGATTACGGCGCGGATGCCGGATACAGTTCGCCGGGCGGCTACGACACGGCGCCCAAGCGTGGCGGTGGCGCGGCGAAGAAGTCGTTCGACAAGGCGCTCGACGACGAGATCCCGTTCTAGGGCGTCACGTCTCGAACCGCCGTGAAACAACAAAGCCCCGCTTCGCAGCGGGGCTTTGCTTTTGTGCGGGGCGGCTTCAGTGCCGCCATGCGAGCAATTCTCAGGGTGTTGCCGGCGCGGCCGGAGCCGGGGCCGCGGGGGCTGGTTCCGGCGTTGCGGGCTTGGCTGCCTCGGTGGCGGAATCCACCGCGCCCTGCACCGCTTCCTTGGCCTTCTCATAAGCCGGCGTCGCGGCTTCCTTTGCCTTTTCGTAGGCTTCGGTCGCCTTCTGCTTGGCCTCTTCAAGCGCGGGCTTGGCCTTCTCCACGGCGTCATTCGTGGTGGCCGAGGTCTTGTCTCTCAATTCGATGGCCTTTTCCTTGGCGCGGTCGAGAAGCGACTTCTTGGGCTGCGACCGCTCGAAGGCGGGCGCGGCGTCTAGAGCGGCCTTCGTGGCTTCCGGCAGCGAGACTGAAAGCGCGCCGCCGGCTTCCTCGAACTTCAGCGCCGAGAGCTGCACGCCGACCTTCTTCTCGGCCATGCCGAGGAAGCCGCCCGTGCCCATCACGATGCCGACGACGGTATTGCCGTCGGTGACGATGAGGTCTTCGATGTCGCCGATAATGTTGCCGTCCGGCCCTTTCACCTTGACGCCGATGAGGTGGTCCTTGGCGAGATATTCGTCGGCCGTCTGGCTCTTGATGAAGACGCCCTGCGGAGCAGCCGGTTCGGCGACCGCGGCGGTGGCAAGCAGAGCCAGGGCGGCCGCGCCGCTGATGATCTTTTTCATGAGTGCAAATACCCCTTGATCAGTGGCCGTTCTTCCATTGAACGAACGGCGTCGTCGCGCTTGGCTGGGCCTCGATCGGCCGTTGGACGATGGCCGGTGAGATAGTGCGCGAGTATGGCCTTAGCAAGTCACGCTTCGGCCGGGCGGCTCTTTTCCCCTGTCGGCCGCGTCAAGCCAATGGACTAAAAGGCAAATCAGACTTTGCCCGGAGGTGGGGAGAACCCGGCGCGGCGGCATCCGGCGCGGTTGCGGGGTGCGGTCGAGCGGGCTAGACAACGGGATCAGTCACAGAACCTTCGCGGCGGATGCCCGCGAAGCGGCGAGGAGCGGCCTTGGCAGACAATCGCGACGACGACCAGACCGGAGGCGACGGCCCGAGCGACATCCGTCCGGTGCAGATCATCGACGAGATGAAGCGCTCCTACCTCGAGTATGCGATGAGCGTGATCATCTCACGCGCGCTGCCCGATGTTCGCGACGGTCTCAAGCCCGTTCACCGGCGCATCCTCTACGCGATGAGCCAGCTCGGCCTGGAGCCGACCAAGAAGCACATCAAGTCGGCGAAGGTTGTCGGCGAGGTGATGGGCGATTTCCATCCGCACGGAAACCTTGCGATCTACGATGCGCTCGTGCGTCTGGCGCAGGACTTCTCGATGCGTGTGCCGCTGGTCGACGGCCAGGGTAACTTCGGGTCCGTCGACGGCGACCCGCCCGCCGCCGAGCGCTACACGGAAAGCCGCCTGACGCGGGCGGCGATGACGCTGCTCGACGACCTCGACAAGGACACGGTCGATTTCAAGCCGAACTACGACGACCGCCTGCTTGAACCATCGGTTCTGCCTGCGAAGTTTCCCAACCTTCTCGTCAACGGGGCGGGCGGTATCGCGGTCGGCATGGCGACGAACATTCCGCCGCACAATCTGGGAGAGGTGATCGACGCGTGTCTCGCGCACCTCGACAATCCCGAGATCACCATCGACGAACTCTGCCAGATCCTGCCCGGCCCGGATTTTCCGACGGGCGGTCTGATCCTGGGGCGCGGCGGCATCCTTTCCGCCTACCACAAGGGCCGCGGCTCGATCATCATGCGCGCCCTGTGGGACGAATCCAACCGCGAGGGCATGCGCATCGTCATCGAGCTGAAGCGCGATGCGATTGCCGATGTCGTGCTCAACCAGCTGTGGAAGTTCTCAGACCTGCAGACCACGTTCGGCGCCAACATGATCGCGCTGAACGGCGGCAAGCCCGAACAGCTGAACCTCAAGGACATGATCGAGGCGTTCACCCACTTCCGGCAGGAGGTGGTGACGCGGCGCACCAAGTATCTGCTCAACAAGGCTCGCGAGCGCGCGCATGTGCTCGTCGGTCTCGCCATCGCCGTCGCCAACATCGATGAAGTCATCAAGTTGATCCGCAATGCGCCCTCGCCGGCGGAGGCCAAGGAACAGTTGATGGCGCGCGACTGGCCGGCCAAGGACATGGCGCCGCTGATCGAGCTGATCGCCGATCCGCGGCATCGCTTGGCCGCCGACGAAACCTACCGTCTGTCGGAAGAGCAGGCCAAGGCCATCCTGGAACTGCGCCTTGCCCGCCTGACCGCGCTCGGCCGAGACGAGATCGCGGATGAATTGAAGAAGCTCGCGACCGAGATCCGCGACTATCTCGATATCCTGTCGTCGCGCGCGCGGATTTTCGACATCATCCGCACCGAGTTGACCGACATCAAGACGCAGTTCTCGACGCCGCGAAAGACCGAGATCGTCGATATCGAAGGCGAGGTGGAGGACGAGGACCTCATCCAGCGCGAGGACGTCGTCGTCACGGTCAGCCACAAGGGCTACATCAAGCGCGTCCCCCTTTCGACGTACCGGGCGCAGCGCCGCGGCGGCAAGGGCCGCTCGGGCATGGCGACGCGGGACGAGGATTTCGTCACGCAGATGTTCGTCACGTCGACGCACACTCCGGTGTTGTTCTTCTCCTCGCGGGGCATGTGCTACCGCATGAAGGTCTGGCGTCTGCCGGCAGCCACGCCGCAGTCGCCCGGCAAGGCGCTCGTCAATCTCTTGCCGCTCGAAGAGGGCGAGGTCATCACGTCCATTCTTCTGCTTCCGGAGGACGACAGCACGTGGGGGGCGCTCGAACTGGTGTTCGCGACGCGGTCGGGCAACATCCGGCGCAATTCGCTGACCGACTTCGAGAACATCAACCGCAACGGCAAGATCGCCATGAAGCTCGACGCCGACTGGGGCAAGGGCGGGGACCGGATCGTGTCGGTGGCCATCGCGCGGCCGGACGACGATGTGCTGCTGACCACGGCGCAGGGCCAGTCGATCCGCTTTCTGATCGGCGAGGAAGTGCGTCTCTTCAAGGGACGCGACTCGGATGGCGTGCGCGGAATTCGCCTGGAGGACGGCGACGAAGTGATCTCGATGGCGATCCTCAACCACGTCGAGGCGTCGCCGGCCGAACGCTCCGCCTATCTCAAGCAGGCGACGGCGATGCGGCGCGCCACGGGCGACGAGGAGGCCGACACGAACGGCACGGCGGCCGAAGCCGATGCCGAGGAGGCGGGAGAGGAAGGCGCGGAACTGACGCCGGAACGCTATGCCGAACTCGGCGCGCGCGAGCAGTTCGTTCTGACCGTCTCCGAGCGCGGCTTCGGCAAACGGACATCGAGCTATGAATTCCGTACCAGCGGCCGGGGCGGCAAAGGCATCGTCGCCATGGTCGTCAACGAGCGCAACGGCAACATCGTTGCCTCTTTCCCGGTCGATCATTCCGACCAGATCATGCTGGTGACCGACGGCGGGCAGCTGATCCGCTGCCCGATCGACGACGTGCGGATCGCAGGACGCAACACGCAGGGCGTGCGCATCTTCAAGACGGATGCCGTCGAACGTGTCGTCTCTGTGGAACGCGTTTCGGAGGGTGACGGCGAAGACGAGGCCGGCGAGGCGGACTAGCCGCGATGCCGCCGGCGATCAGGAAAAGGGCGAGGGGCGGTTGCGCTCGATTGCCATGATCGCCGGGCTGATCGGACACAGGTCGATGATGGCGCGCCAGTTGCGCAGCGAGATCTGGTGGCGGCGGTTCTGCGTCACCAATCCGTCCGCCTTGAAGCGGGACATCAGGCGCGAGAGGGTGTCGGCGTTGAGCGCCAGATAGCGGGCGATCTCGGTACGCGACAGCGGCAACTCGATCGATATGGCCGTGCCGGCCGAAACGCCGACCTCAAGGGCCATTTCGATCAGAAATGCCGCGAAGCGCTGGGGGCCGTCCAGGCCGGCCAGTATGACGGCGTGGAGCAGGGCGCGGGCCTGCTGGCGGTCACGCTGGCGGTCGTAGGCGGCGAGCAACTCCGCGTCCGATGCCAGCAGACGCATCAACGGCTTGGCTTTGAGCCTCAGCGTCTCGGCCGGGGTGGCTGCAACCAAAGATCGCTCGGCAAGGCAGGGCAGACCGCCCGCGGTGACGACGTCGCCGGGAAAATAGACGGCGATCAATCCCGTATCGCTGCCCGGCATTTCCAGCCTCGACGTGAGCACGCCCGACTGAACGGCAAAGACCAGATCTTCCTGCGCGGGAGGAAGCGTGATGCGCTGGCGCTGGCGAAGCCGCAGCGTCGTGGCCTGCTGCCCATCGAGCGCGGCGAGACGGGACAGAAACGCCCCCGGTGCGCGCTGCGGCGCCGTCTCTCTCTGCGCACGAGGGCTGCCTTGCGGGCGCTCGCGGTCCTTGAGTGTCATGGCGGGTCCGATCCGGTTGGAGCCTTGCGGCTCAGCGAACCCCGTGACGCTCTGCCGATCTTTCAGGGCGAGCCTTGACGAACATCAACATTCGGCGTGGTGCGACGCGATGGACGCCGACGCGGCGCCGGCCGGCCGCAAGAGGATTGACCCAGATCAACCTTGTCGTGTCGCGGACGCAACAGGGCTTTCTAGATGCGAGGACGGCTCCGGCTTCGAGGGAGACTTGGCCGGCCCGTTGAGACAGGGGAATTCGATATGAAGAAATCCATGAAGGCTTTCTTGGGTGGTGTTGCCGTGGCGGGTTCGCTCGCTACCGCCGCTCTGCCGGCACAGGCCGGAGACTACAGCGGCGATTTCCTGGTTCGCGTGCAGGGGACGTACCTGGATTTCAATGACGACAGCTCGGTTCTTCCCGGAGGCTTTGCGGGGACAGGCGTTGAATTAGCAAACGAGTTTATCCCTACGCTGACGCTGACCTACTTCTTGAACAAGAATATTGCGGTGGAATTGTTCTGCTGCTTTGCGAGCCTTGATGCGGAATTGAATGGTAACACGAAGGTAGCGGACTTCTGGGTTTTCCCGCCGGCTCTGACCCTGCAGTACCACTTCGACAGCATGGGCGGGTTCAAGCCCTACGTTGGCGCGGGCATTCAGTACATCCTGCCGTTCGATGAAGAAGGGGCGGGCCCGCTCACTGGGGCTAACGTCGAGGTGGACGACGCGCTCGGCTTCACGCTTCAGGCCGGTTTTGACATGGAGCTGGGCCAGGGCTGGTACTTCAATGCCGACGTCAAGAAGACCTGGATCGAGCACACTGTTTCGATCAACGGGGCAGATGCTTACGACGTCGATATCGATCCCTGGATCTTCTCGGTCGGTCTCGGCTACCGCTTCAACCTGTCGGATATCTTCGGCAGCCGGTCCGCCGAAGCGGTACCGATGAAGTAATCCGCAGCACTTCGGTTTTCGGCAAAGGCCCGCTCGTTCGAGCGGGCCT
>JALOTA010000067.1 GCA_025458125.1 Hyphomicrobium sp. | reverse complement strand
GTCCGGGCGCGCGCCGTGGCGGCCAACGTCGGACCGAAGCTCTTGTTTCGCGATCTCGTCGCGCCCGGCGACGTGGAACCGGTCGTGGGTCAGCGTCTCCGGCACATTAAAACCGCATCCGCGACCTTCCGCATGAATGTCGCGCTCAGCGAACTTCCCGACTTCACCGCGCGTCCGGGGCGCGAGCCGCAGGCGCACCACGGATCGGGCATCCTGATCGCGCCGACCATTTCTTGATGCCAGGCGCGATGGCTGGGCGCACGAACCTGTCATCGAAATGCTCATTCCTTCGGTGCTCGATTCGACCCTGGCGCCGCCCGGACAACATGTTGCTTCGCTCTTCGTGCAGCATGTGGCCCCGAAACTGCCGGGTGACAGGTCGTGGGAAGACCCGGGCGAGAAGCAGCGCTTTGCGGAGGTCGTGGTCGAGACGGTAACGCGGCATGCACCGAATTTCCGGCCGTCCATCCTTGGGATGCAGTTGCTGTCGCCTCTCGATCTGGAACGCCGCTTCGGTCTGGTCGACGGCGATATCTTTCATGGCCAGTTGTCGCTGGACCAATTGTTCTCAGCCCGGCCCGTCCTTGGGTTCGCGGACTACCGCATGCCCGTCGAAGGGCTCTACCTGTGCGGATCGGGGGCTCATCCCGGTGGCGGTGTCACCGGATTGCCGGGGCGCAATGCCGCGCGGGAGATCGCGCGCGATCTCAAGGGCTGGTTTTGAGTTGACGGCTGCCGATCCGTTCGGCAATCGGTGCGTATAAACCTACCAAAACCCACCTCCCGCTACCGCGCCCTCATGCGCCATCAGGCGGGTGCCGTGACCATCATCGCGGCCGGGCGCCCGGGGGTACGCGCGGGATTGACTGCGACCGCCTTTTCCTCGCTGTCCGACAGTCCGCCGACCGTTCTCGTCTGTGTTCAGCGCAGGTCGGGTACGCATGGTGTCATCGTCGCTTCGAAGGCATTCACGGTGAATATTCTGGCGCGCGAGCATCAATCTCTCGCCGAACGGTTCTCCGGGAAGGCAGGTCTCTCGGGTGAGCAGCGGTTCCTCGGTGACGACGTCTGGGATGTTCTGCAAACCGGATCGCCCGTGCTCGCGGGAGCTCTGGCAAGCCTCGATTGCGAGTTGCTCGACGAGCATCAATTCGCGACCCACTCGATTTTCATCGGACGGGTGATCGACGGGCGGTTTCGCAGCGAAGGCGAGCCGTTGCTGTATTTTCGCAACGACTACTGGGACATTGGCGCGCGCTGATCGCGGCTGCGTATGATGAGAGTGCCGTCTTGCGCATCACAGACACCATGACCCTGGACGAGCGTGAAATCGAGGAGCGGTTTGTGCGAGCCTCGGGGCCCGGCGGACAAAACGTCAACAAGGTGTCGACGGCCGTTGAGCTTCGCTACAACGTGCGCCACGGTTCGCTGCCGGTTGCAGTCCGGGACAGGCTCGTGACGCTTGCGGGGCGGCGCATGACGGACGAGGGCGTTCTCGTCATTCGTGCCGAACGTTTTCGCACGCAAGAGCGCAACCGCGAAGACGCGCGTGAGCGGTTGGCCGATCTCGTCCGGCAGGCTCTGCACGTTCCGAAAAAGCGCATCGCGACGAAACCTTCGAAGGCATCGCGCACGCGGCGACTCGATGCTAAGGGCAAGCGGGGCGATGTGAAGCGGCTGCGCCGTACGAAACCCTCGATGGATTGAGAGCCCGAATGTCCCGCTTTGCTGCCAATCTCAGCCTGCTTTTTACCGAAGTTGCCTTTCTCGACCGCTTCGAAGCGGCGGCGCGGGCGGGGTTCAAAGCGGTGGAGTTTCTGTTTCCGTACGGCTTCGATGCGTCTGAAATTCGCGCGCGGGTCGAGAGCAACGGACTACAGGTCGTTCTGTTCAATCTGCCGCCGGGCCACTGGGATGAAGGCGAACGGGGCATCACGGCTCTGCGCGGCCGCGAAGACGAATTTGCTGCAGGGATCGATCTGGCGCTGCGTTACGCCGAAGCGCTCGGTTGTCCGCGCCTGCACGCCATGGCCGGGCTCAACCAGCACGGGACCGATCGAAGCGTCTATTTGAGGAATCTCACGCTGGCGGCCGAGTGGGCGCGTGGTGAGGGCATAGACATACTGATCGAGCCGATCAATACCTACGATATTCCCGGCTATTTCCTGACTTCAACGGAAGAAGCGCGTTCCGTCATCCAGGATGTCGGGGCCCCTAATCTCGGCCTTCAGTTCGACATCTATCACCGTCATCGAATGCAAGGCGGCGTTATCGATGCAATTGCGGAGTTCCGGTCCATCACGCGTCACTACCAATGTGCCAATCCACCGGACCGCAGCGAACCCGCGTGCGGCGAGATCGATTATGCGGCCATCTTCCGCGCTATTGACGCGACCGGCTACGAGGGATGGGTCGGATGCGAGTACCGGCCGAAAGCCGGCACTGTCGAGGGGCTCAATTGGCCACAAAGGTGTGGCGTAACTCTCGGCTGAGAACGCCTGGCGAGGGCTGGGCGCTGCCGGCCTGGGGTGGCATAATCCCGCCCCGGGACCTGGCCGCTCCAGGTCGCAGAGTGGGGGAAATTGGCGATGGCTCGACCATTTACGTGTAACCGCCGCGTTTTTGTCGGAGGCACGGTCGCGGCCCTGACCGCACCCGTCATCGGCGGGAGAGGCGTGTTGGCGCAGGATGCTCTGCCGGGGGCCGGTCCCGTGTCGCCCGTCTGGAGCGAACTTGGCCGTCTCACATTGTCGGCACAGAAGCTCGGCCTTGCCGTGCCGCGCATGTCGATTGGACCGGAAAGCCTGTCCGACGACTACTCGGTGACGATGCCCGCCATTGTCGATTTCCTGGACAGCCTGGACGGTGCCATCGCCTCGGCCGCGATCGAGAAGGCCGACGCCGCGGAAGATTTAAAGCAGGAGGCGAGCCTCCTGCTCGGCAAGGTGCTTCAGGCCGAGAAGATGCCGCGCGAAGCACCCGATGAAGCGGGTCCCCCCGGTGCGGCTCCGGCGGTCAAGGCGCCGAAGTTCGAGGACGTCGCGGACGGCTACCGCACGCTGTTCCAGACTTGCGAAATACGCGGCGACAAGATCTCCGAAGTGAAGTGGTACACCGATAAGCTGGCGGATCCCGCCCGCCGTGAGCGCTATCAGAAGATCGAGGACGAGATCTGCGTGCCCTGGTACTTCGTCGGCATCATTCACGGCATGGAGTGTGCCTTCGACTTCAACAAGCACCTGCATAACGGCGATCCGCTGAGGTCACGCACGGTGCAGGTGCCAAAGGGACGGCCAGCGGCGTGGAATCCTCCGACCGACTGGCATTCGAGCGCGGTCGATGCCCTGCGTTACGACAAGTTCGCCGATCTGACCGATTGGGACCTGGCGCGGATGCTATATCGCTGGGAAGCCTACAACGGCTGGCGTTCACGGCTGCTCTACAAGATCAACACGCCATATCTCTGGAGTTTCTCCAACCACTACACGAAGGGCAAATTCGTCGCCGACAATGTCTGGGATGCGAACGCCGTTTCGAAGCAGTGCGGCGCTGCCGTCATGCTGAAGATGATCGTGCAGTCGGGCGTCGTCGGGCAGCCCGCCTGACGGGGCTGCCCGTGTCCGATCCACCCCGGAACCGGCGCCTCATGAACTGCCGTAGACGAGCCCCACCGCCTGCTGGGCTGCCAGAACCTGATCGCAGTCTTTCTCCGTGAATCCGGACCCCTTCTTCTGCGTGAGATCGAGGCAAGATTGAAGAAATCCCTCGGCGGCTTCAACGAGGGTGGCGGTCTGATTGAGGTTCGCCGTCAGTGTCCGGTAGGTGAGATGAGCGAGCTTCTGACGGCCCAGAGGTGCTACCGTAGTGCCACGATGCACGCCGCCCTCCGCGATGAGGTAGGCGAACTTGTTCAGGATGCCGCTGTTGAAATGCACGCATCCATTGTCGTTGAGCCAGGTCGTTGCGCAAATCTGGTCTGCCGGTGAGACGAGATCGCCGTAGTGGTCGGGTTGGCCGCGATTTGAACTGGAGAACGGCTGGGATCTGTCGAAAAGCGACGAGCCGTCCGGCGTGGTGAGATTGGGATTGGCGAGGGATCGCAGCGGCCGGTCAGGTGTGTAGCCCGGTGCGTCTTCACCCAGAAGCCAGTTCGCCTTTCCGGATTTTGCATAGAACTCGATGAGGGCGCCGAAGATGTCGGCGATGCTTTCATTCACCGCGCCGGGTTCGTCGGAATAGACGAGGTTTGCCTCGTACTGAATGATTGCGTGGACCATTTCGTGCGCCACGATGTCGACGGCGCCGGCATATCCGGGTCCGAAGACCATCACGTTCTGCTTCGGGCAATAATAGGATTTCGACGGACACCAGTAGGCGTTGCGAACGTTTCCGAAGCGGATGAAAGACTCGAGTGGCGCGCCGCCCTTCGGGCCGTCATTGTCGTTGTCGTCGTAGCTGTTGCGGCCGAAGACGAGGTAGAAGAAATCGCGGACGGCACCCGAGTAGCGGAACGCCTGTTCGGCGTCGTCGGGTACCGACTGGGTCTTCGGCTTGCCGTCCTCGTCGATGATGGCGGCCGTGTCTGACGGATTGGAAAAATCGTAGATGCGCCGGACAAGGCCCGTCGGCTTGTCGCGGTAGAAGTGGAACACCTCGCCGGTTTTCGCATCGACGAATAGCCGGAAGCTGTCGATCGACACGAGCCATGCGAGGCGTGCACCTCCGGCCACCTTGGCGCGCAACAGGGCGGGATCGAAAACGACGATCTCGGCGGTGGCAGGGGCCGTCTCCGCATTTGGTCCCATCGCAAGCGGCGGCGCGGCCCCTGTGCCGGAGCCTTTCAAAAGTTCCGCGAGGCGTTTGCGCGCCGAGGCCGTGGCGGCGCTCTCGGTCACGTCGGGGACCGTTTTATCGATCTGGGCCGCCGACGTCGTTCCCTGGTATTTGGTCACGCCGAGCGTGTTTTCGACTGTGAGGCGCGCGGAGGAGCCGAAAACCTTCACGCCGTCGACACGCTGCTCGACATTGGCGATGTAGCGGCCGGGGAAGTCGGGATCGGCCCTGCGGCCCGTGTACTTCAGTTCCGCGCTCTTGCCCTTGGCGGGGAGCGCGGCGGTGATGCCGCTGGTTTGCAGGAACGTTTCGACGATGCGGCGGGTGTCATCTTCCGTCTGATCGGCGGGACGCGCGCCAGCAGCGAGTGATCCCGCGTCCGGCTTGAAGCCGGAGATGCTGCTCGGGAGGCCCGTCGACGGATTGATGACCACCTTCAACTCTGGGTTTGATTTCTTCAAGTCCTCGACACCCTTGGAAACTTCGGCCCGCACGTCGCTGCTGGCAGCGTCCACGACCGGACCTGCTTCGGATACCGGTCCGCCCGCGGCCACGGTGGCCGTGCCGCCGCTGCCGGGGGGCGATGGCGCGGCGGCAGGGGGCGCGCTGCTGCCGGGTGCGGTTTCGAGGGCGGCGATCAGAGCCCCGTCCTTGCGGCGGCACTTGGCGGGCGGGCTCGCGCCTGTCTCGGCATTGGCAGCGACGAGACTGTGGGCGATGCGTGCGCTGAGACCCGTTTCGGCGAAGATGGCTTTCAGGGCCTCGGCCGCGCCCGACCATGACGTTTCGATCGGCGCCAGGTCTGATCTCACGAAGGGGACGCGCGCCGCCTTCGCTTCACGCACACTCGCCTCGCCGTCGCCATCCAGATCGATGCGGGGGAAGTAGCATTCGTTATCGTCGATGACACCGTCGCCGTTCAGGTCGTCGGTGAAAGCGGCTTCGGTGGCCGCGGCTGTCTCGATCGCCGCGAGACCGCGGACGAACATCCGCACGTCGTCGGCGTCGACGGTTCCGTTGCCGTCGAGGTCGGCGAGACGTTTGCGGGCGGCAGTTGAAACTTGGGCTGCCGCCGCGATGGCGTCGATGCGCGGGGCGCGGGTGTCGCCCTCGGCTGCGGGCACGCCGCTATCCTTCAGCGCGGTGATGATTTCGGCGGGCGTCTTTTCCGGCGCCAGCTCGAACAGCAGGCCGGCGAGGGCCGTGACATGGGGTGCGGCCTGAGACGTTCCGGAACAGATTCCGAACGGGGACGTCGTGCTGCCCAGCGTGCTCATGATGTCGACGCCCGGGGCCGAGACGTGTCCGCCGATGTTGGAGAAGCCCGCGCGTTTGCCATCGCGTCCCGTCGCTTCGACCACAATGATGTTGCGCACGGGGTCGCCTGTGGTCCAGGCGTAGGTGCCGGCCCACGCGAAGGGTGATGCCCAGCGGGCCTCCAGCGGTTTGGACAGTCCTTCGCTGTCATTGCCGGCGGCGACGACGAACAGGACCTCGTTCTCGACAAGCCGCGCCATGGTGCGAATGACGCTGGCCTGATCGGCAATATGAAGTTTCAGACCTTCCACCTCGTCCGGATCGGCATCGCCGAGGACGCCGCGCGCGACGAAGTTATAGGCGAGGCTGACGTTCAGAACTCGCAGGTTGCTCGCCTGCTTCAGATTGCTGGTCAGATAGACCATGGTGTTGGAAAGCACGTCGGAGAAGAGCATGGCCTGCGCCTGCCAGCTCAGGTCGGCATCGAGCTTGTCGCGCTCGCCGATGAACTCCGCCGCGATGGCAACGGCCTCCAGGTCTGCATCGGGCACTATCCCGTCGATGCCGGGAGCCGCGCCCTGCTTTGCGCCGATGATGCCCGCGACATGGGTCCCGTGGTTGGTCTCGCAGTCCGGCCTGACGAGCGGCGGGCGGAATGCACCGCGTGCGAGTGTGTATTTCACGTTGGCGTTCTCGGTGAAGCCAACGTCGATAATGCCGATGCGGGGACGCGGTGCGCCGGGGTTGACGGCGCGGTTGCGTTCAATCAGCGACCACATGGCAGGCATTCGAATGGCCTTCAGGCCCCAATTACCATCCGGTATGTCGCCCGGTTGCCAGCGCCAGGCATAGGCCTTGTCGCCGATCTTGATTTCGGCTCCGGAAGGTTTGGGCAGACCCTTTGTCCCGATGAGGCTGTCGACGAATGCGGCGTCAACCGCGGGTTCGCTGCGCAAAGACTGCACGAGCGGCGGATCGAGGATCAATTCGAGCTTCTGCTGAGGTGCGGCGCCCTCCATCGATGGCGCGACCTCCACCGGATTGTTCTGCTCGACGGTGATCACACCGAGCGCACCGATCACCTTGGTGATTTTCAGGTCGTACTTTTTCAGCAGGTCCTGGATTTGCTGTTCCGTGACCTCGGGCTTCAGCTGGATGAGGTAGCTGTTCTTCTTGGCGACAGGTACGCCCTGATCCGAAGCACCGCCGCCAACCGGAATTATCTCAGAGAGCGTATCGGCTGGGGCAGCGCCGCTCAATGGACCTGCCGTGGCGGGAGTTGCGAAGCCGGCTAGGGATGAAGATTTTCCCCAGACTTTCTTCTTCAGCGAGTCCAGCCAGCCTTCCGCTTTGCCGCCGCTGCGCTTCTTCTTCAATGCGTTGGCGTCGGGAGTCACATACTCGAAGTCGTCGCTTCCCGTGCCGGATGGCGCGGGCTTACGTTTCGGGGATTCCGAAGACGGCTTGGCGGGCGCATCCGGCTTGAACTTGTCTTCCAGAATGTTTTTCAGCCGGTCGTAGTCCGGCTTCTGTGCCTGGGCCGCCGGTGTAAAGGTCAGGGCCGCGAACAGCAGCGCCATCAACGGAGCGGGACGGAGTTTCATGTCATCACCTCATCATGCTCGCGTCATGAGCCGCGCCACCAGGACCACCAGCTCGATGCGCCGTCCTTCATCCATTGCCACCAACCCTTTTCGGGTTCAGGTGCGGGAGCCGGTTCGGGCGCTGGCTGCGGGGCGGGTTGTGGTGCAGGGGCCGGTTCAGGAGCCGGGATCGGAGCTGGAGCCGGGATCGGAGCCGGAGCGGGTGCTGGAGCAGGTGCCGGCATTGGCTCTGGCACCGGAACTGGAGCCGGTGGAGGTGCCGGCGGCGGTTCGGGCGCGGGAGCCGGTTCGGGCTGAGGCTGAGGCACAGGTTCCGGCGACGGCGCGGGTGACGGCTCCGGCGCTGGAGCGGGTTCAGGTGAAGGTTCCGGCTGGGGCGCAGGCTCCGGTGTGGGCGCCGGGACTGGAGCAGGTTCAGGTGCTGGCGCGGGTTCGGGAACCGGTGCGGGAGACGGCGCCGGTTGTGGCTGTGGTTGTGGCTCAGGTGGCGAGGGCTGCGGCTGCGGTTCGGGCTGCGGCTGAGGCGGAGCGGCGCCGATCTCGTAGGCCGCATCGATGACAAGCGTACCATCCGGTCCGATACCGGCATCCAGACCCTTATCCCTCCGCAGAGCGGCCACGAGCGATGTGAACACAGGGACGTAGGCCGTGATCGTCTTGGTGCCGGCCTTGATGGTCTGTCTCGCTTGAAAATGCAGATGCAGGCTCGTGGACGGCGAGCCGTTCATATATTTCGAGACTTTGCCCAGCACCTGCCCCTGCTTCACCGGCTGCCCGCTCTTCACCTTGATCGAAGAGGGGTGCATGTGGAGGTAGTAGTAGTCGGTTCCATCCTTGCCCTTCAGCTGAACGGTGGTGTTCTTGGTGACGCTGGTGATGGTGCCGTCGACGACCGCCACGGCTTCCCAGGTATTGTCCTTGAATGTCGGCGGACGGATGTCCTGTCCCTGGTGGCCAGCTCCGGCGGGACAGAGCGGCATCGACCAGCCGCGCACTTCGCAATAGTTGTCGCGCTGCTGCATGGGGTCGTAGTTGCGGCGGTCGCTCTCGCTGCCGCCCGGTGCGCCCTTGCCGCCCCAGCCGCCGCCGCCAAAGCCCCAGATCTGCGAGTTCATGTGCGGAAATTTTCCGTCGCCGAGCTTCAACGGAAAGATGATGGCCGGGAGATAGACGAAGCGATCGGCCGCGCGGCCACGGCCTTTGTCCTTCTCGAGCAGATTGCCCGGCGGATGATATGCGAATTGAGGCTTCGCCGGCTCGGGTGCGGGTCCTGGCGTGGGAGTTGGCGTGGGCGGCTGTGGGCCGGGTTGCGGCGACGGTACGAGCTGGCATTTGACCGGCACCACGAGTGATCCGGAGGATGTGGCGCGCGCCGGAGGGCAGCTGTCCTGAAAGCGCGAGGCGGACGGAGACGGGGTCGCGTGCGTTGCGAAGGAGCGCAACAGCGCGTGGCTGACGATGTCATGCCCGGCCAGAGCCAGACGGTCCTGAACAGGTTCGGTACGAGCAGCTTCGGGGAGGAGAGTGACGGCGAGGACAAGCGAAGCGGTACGCGCGCGCCGGATTGCGGTTCGACAGGTCGCCACGACGAATTCCCCCTCATCCCGTTTGAAACTATGCCCAATCGACGATCAACGCGCAACGCAAGCGGGTGCTCTGGACCTAACGGCCCTTGGATATCAGTGCATTCAGGAAGTCTTTTTGTCCGGCCGACAATCTTTCGGAAGCTGCTTTGTCGGCCAGGATGCGATCGATACGGGCGGCCAGGTCGCCGGGAATGCCGGAAGGCATTTCGGGAACTGGCCGAGGTTCAGGACTCGCGCCGGGTGCAGCTGCGGGCGGCGTCTGCAATCCGGCGAGGAAAGCCGGACCGATCCACAGCTTCCTGGTCCAGTCGCCCTTGATGACGATATTGAAAAACAGATTTTGAACGTCGACGTTCTGGTCGATCATGCGCTGGGGAACGACCACGTCGCCGACCGAGCGTAATCCCGCCGTGGGCCCCTTCATCGTGAGATCCGGTGAGGACCGAACGGTACCGGCCTTGATCGTATAGTTTGCCGTCAACCGATCAACCGGCGTCCTGCGCGAAGGGGTGTAGCCCCATCCCTTGTAATTCCAAAGTTCGGCGACCATCGCCCCGATGTCCCATCCGCTGAGGTGGCCTTTGTTCATTTCAATTTTTGCGGTGCCGTCGAGCGAGGAGACGAGTTCGGCCAGGGAACGCCCCGCTGCCCGCGAGGCAATTTCCACGTTGGAGGTTCCCTTGAGCAGCGGC
Source organism: Hyphomicrobium sp. (assembly GCA_025458125.1). Taxonomy (GTDB): domain Bacteria; phylum Pseudomonadota; class Alphaproteobacteria; order Rhizobiales; family Hyphomicrobiaceae; genus JAGVSR01. The sequence goes on along the minus strand of JALOTA010000067.1, from coordinate 3,268 downwards.
TTGCCTGAGAGTTCGGCCGTGATGGGTTCAGCATCGACGCCGATGAGTTTCATGCCGACGGTCGCATCATGGGCTGCGCCGCGGGCCTTCACCGCAATCTGGCCGGAACCGGTGCCCGCGCCGACGCGGATCTCGTCGACGTCTGCGGTCAGATCACCGTTTACGAGTTTGGTTCGGACGCGCGCCTTGCCAAGCGGCAACTGTCCAAACTTGAGCGAAGCAACCGCCAGATCGAGATCGAGATCGACGGCCCGCAGAGCCTTCAAATCGATGGGCGCGGTACTCCATGACGAAGCCGAAGCTGAGGCTGCGGCCGGTGCTTCAGGACGGGCGAATGCAGGTGGCGGGCTTTCTATCGCGTCGAGTTCGGCGGCCAGGGCATCGAATGTGGTGGCGAAGCCGTCACCGGCGCTATCCGTAGCCGCCGCCAGTGCAGCGGCTTGTGGTGCTCGCCCGAGGAGAGCGTCGAGATCGATGCGCGAAATCTGCATTGCACCCGAGACGCGGGGACGTTGGGGCCCGATCGCAATATCCCCGGAGAAGGTACCGGTGCGTCCGTCGGCGTCGAAACTGGCTTGCGAGAGTGAAACGACGTCAGGGCGTGCGTCGACGGTTGCTGTGAGCGAGCCGGATCCAAGCGCCGTCAGGCCAGGATTGGTGATGCCAAGTTGCGAAGCGAGGGTGCCGATGGATTGCGTCCGCGTGGCAAGCGAACCTCTGTAGCGAGACTGGGGCTGTAACTGGATCGCGCCGTCGAGATCGGCGTCGAGACCCCGGCCGGAGAGCCTTCCTGTGAGGGCCGAGGGTTTCCCGTCGATCGTGTCGCGCAGGTTCAAAATGGCCAGATCGTAGGCGATGGCTGAATCCCGCATCACGATCGTGCCGCTGGCCTTGGCGGAAGATTGCGGGTCTGCGCGGGCCTTGAGCGTCAGGGCGCCGGCGGTGGACGGAACACTGTCGCCGAAGCCGAGCCACGTGGCGAGATCGCGCGCGGACGGGCTCGTGACATCGAGTTCGCCGGCGAGCATCGGCGTTTCCCCAATTGCGCCTTCACCCGAAAGGCGCGCCTTGATGATCCGGCTGTCGACGGCGAGCGCCATCGCTGTCGTTCTGCCTGCGGCCGCGGCGGCCGCGTCAGCGACGGCGAGGTCGAATGTCAGCGGCTCGTTGTTGTAAGCGAGTTGGCCCTTTGCTGCGGCACCTCCGTATCGGGGTTCGGCGGCCAGCGCGGCTTCGATGGCGTCGAGGCGCAGTTCGCTGCCCGCGCCTTCGTCGCGATAGATGACTGTGCCGTTGTGAATGGATGTGGGAGGGAGAGCGAGTTTCTCTGTTGCGGTTTGATCTACGGCGGGCGGCGCGTCGGCGATGGGCGGCGCCGGGGCGGCTTGCCAGTTGGCGGTGCCTGATGCCTGGCGGACGAAGTTGAAGACTGGCGCGTCGAGATCGAGGGAGAGGACCAGAGGTTTACCATCGACGAACGAGCGAAGAGGAATGCGCGCCGTTACTCTGCGCGCGGAAAACGGGGCAGAGCCCTTCGCCGCGCCGGGGCGGCCGACTTCGACGCCCGAAAGCTCGACCGTCACGACCTCGCGGATGTGATAGCGGGAGCGGCTGACCGTGAGTTCGCGTCCGGTTTGATCGTGAACAGCCTTCTTGATGAGAGCCGTGAAAAAGAACGACGGCGGCGCGAACAGCAGGCTCGCTGACACCAACGAAATCAACAGCAGCACGGCGCCCGCGATGCGGCCCCACCGCAAGCCGCGGCGTGATGTCGTGTTCGGAACTGCCTCGGTGGCCGATGCGGTCATTCGCTTCCCCTCGGGGCATTCTAGCCGACCGGTTTTGGCGATGTCATGTCGGGGGGCGTGCGGTGGGATATATCGGACACACATCAAGCGAACCGTGCCTTGAAACGAAGCCGTGAACGCCGATAGACTGACTGCAACGTCAACAACCGCAGGTGGATTGTGGTCAGAGTTCTAGCGGGTGTCTGTGCTGGACTGGCGGCGGCGTTGCTGGCCGCCGGGCCGGCAAGTGCGCAAAATCAACTTCTCAGCGTCGATTGGACCAATCCGGAAATCGCGAGCTTCGTGTCGTCGAGGGCCGAGGAAGCGGCGCGTGGTGCGGCGCCCGTTGCGCCGTCGCGACTGGACAAGGTCCGGCTGCCGGTGCTGGCTTTCGATGGGGCGCCGGGTCTGGTGCAGAATTCGTTCCCGGGATTGGGGCCGCAGCCTACGGGCACGCGATCGGTGCATACCGATGAAACCAACCCCGTATGGTATCAGATCGTGGATACCTATGGCGACGTGACGGTCAGCGTGGCCGCCGATCTGCGCGTGCAGCACACATTCGGAGCCGACTATCCGATCTATCCGACGGCTGGCCCGGGCGCGGCCGCCACTGCCGGGCCTGAAGTCTCGGTGTTCGACGAGAACGACGAGCAGGGCATGGAGGGATCGATTGCCGAATACACCGTGACGAAGTTCGGCGTGCCTTACACGGTCACCATCGAGTGTACGGCGGCGACGAAAGCCCAGTGCCAGGACATCGCGCAAATCGCCAAGGACAGCGCGCTGTTAAAGCTGATCGCGGCAACGCCACCGGGTTGATGACATAGCCCCAGGCTCCGATTTTCGAGGTGATGAGATGTCACGAAATTGCTTGGCGTGGCAGGTTGGGGCAGCACTTCTCACGGCTCTGTGCAGCATGTCCTTAGCGACTGCTCAGCCCGTCGTGCCAGAGGACGAACAGGTGAAGGTTGCGCGTTCTATCGCCGTCGAACTCGGTGGCAAGCTCAAGAGTGAGCTGTCCACGGCGCTGGCGGCTGGTGGGCCTGTTCAAGCGCTGGCCGTCTGCAAGACCGCCGCTCCAACCATCGCGGCGGAGTTAGCGGCTGCATCCGGCGGCAAGGTCGGACGCACCGCGTTGAGGGTCAGAAATCCATCCAACGCCGCCGATGCATTCGAGAGGGCGGTGCTCATGCGATTTGTCGAAGACGCGGCGAACGGAGCCGATGCGGCGGCGCTCGAGCACTCCGAAGTCGTGCAGAGCGAGGGGCGGCGTACGATGCGCTATATGAAGGCGATTCCGATGCAGGCGGCTCCTTGTGCCGCCTGTCATGGTTCGGAAGTTTCGCCCGAGGTTCTTCAAGCCGTCCGCACGCTCTATCCGGCCGACGAGGCCGTCGGGTTCAAGCCGGGTGACATCCGGGGAGCCTTCACGATCGAGTTGCCGCTTCCCTGAGGCGATCGGTGGTGATCTACCGCCC
>JALOTA010000127.1 GCA_025458125.1 Hyphomicrobium sp. | reverse complement strand
TTCGGCGAAATGGAGGTCTGGGCGCTCGAGGCGTATGGCGCGGCCTACACGCTGCAGGAGATGCTCACCGTCAAGTCCGACGACGTGGCCGGACGCACCAAGGTCTACGAAGCGATCGTCCGCGGCGACGACACCTTCGAAGCCGGTGTGCCCGAAAGCTTCAACGTGCTCGTCAAGGAAATGCGGGCACTCGGCCTCAACGTCGAACTGCTGAATTCCGAGGTGGCAGGCAACGAACCCCCGGCGGAAACGCCGGAACACCAGCCGCAGCTGCCGCCTCAGGCCGCCGAATAGAACCTCGCCCTCTCTCCGTCCGCGGGGAGAGGGCCCCCATCTGCTAACGCTTGAATTTTTCCGGGGCGTTACCCCGAACGCTCCCCGAGGAGAGAAGAGCCCGATGAACGAGATCACCAACCTCTTCAAGACCCAGGCGCCGGCACCGACGTTCGATCAGATCAAGATCTCGATCGCGTCGCCCGACGATATTCTTTCCTGGTCGTTCGGTGAGATCAAGAAGCCCGAAACGATCAACTACCGCACGTTCAAGCCCGAACGCGATGGCCTCTTCTGTGCGCGCATCTTCGGACCCATCAAGGACTACGAGTGCTTGTGCGGCAAGTACAAGCGCATGAAATATAAGGGCCTCATCTGCGAAAAGTGCGGCGTCGAGGTGACCCTCGCCAAAGTCCGCCGCGAACGCATGGGCCATATCGAACTCGCCGCTCCCGTCGCGCACATCTGGTTTCTGAAGTCGCTGCCCTCGCGCATCGGTCTCCTTCTCGACATGTCGTTGAAGGATCTGGAGCGCGTCCTCTACTTCGAGAACTACATCGTCATCGAGCCCGGCATTTCTCCTTTCAAGGAGCACCAGCTCCTCACCGAAGAGCAGTACAACCAGGCGCTCGACGAGCATGGGCCCGACAGCTTCACCGCCGGGATCGGCGCTGAGGCGATCCGCGAAATTCTGTCGGCGATGGATCTGCCCAAGATTCGCGACGAACTGCGCCAGGAAATCGCCGAGGCGACGACCGATCTGAAGCCGAAGAAACTCGGCAAGCGCCTGAAGGTCATCGAGGCGTTCATTGAATCCGGCAACCGGCCGGAGTGGATGATCCTCACTCATGTGCCGGTGATCCCGCCGGAACTGCGTCCGCTCGTTCCCCTCGACGGCGGCCGCTTCGCCACGTCCGATCTCAACGACCTCTACCGCCGCGTCATCAACCGCAACAATCGTCTGAAGCGGCTGATGGAGTTGCGCGCGCCCGACATCATCATCCGCAACGAGAAGCGTATGCTTCAGGAAGCGGTCGATGCTCTGTTCGACAACGGCCGTCGCGGTCGCGTCATCACGGGCGCCAACAAGCGCCCGCTGAAGTCGCTCGCCGACATGCTCAAGGGCAAACAGGGCCGCTTCCGACAGAACCTGCTCGGCAAGCGCGTCGACTATTCCGGCCGCTCGGTCATCGTCGTCGGACCCGAGCTGAAGCTGCATCAGTGCGGCCTGCCCAAGAAGATGGCGCTCGAGCTGTTCAAGCCGTTCATCTATGCGCGGTTGCAGACGCTCGGACAGGCCGCGACCGTCAAGCAGGCCAAGAAACTCGTCGAAAAGGAGAAGCCCGAGGTCTGGGACGTGCTCGACGAGGTCATCCGCGAGCATCCGGTTCTGCTTAACCGCGCACCGACGCTGCATCGTCTCGGCATCCAGGCCTTCGAGCCGCAACTCATCGAAGGCAAGGCGATTCAGCTGCACCCGCTCGTCTGCGCAGCCTTCAACGCCGACTTCGACGGCGACCAGATGGCCGTCCATGTTCCGCTGTCGCTTGAAGCGCAGTTGGAAGCGCGCGTCCTCATGATGTCGACCAACAACATTCTTCATCCCGCCAACGGCCAGCCGATCATCGTGCCCTCGCAGGATATCGTTCTGGGTCTCTACTACCTTTCCATCCAGCGCGACAAAGAGCCGGGTGAAGGCATGATCTTCGGCTCGGTCGGCGAAATCCGTCATGCGCTGGAGGCCAAGGCCGTTTCCCTGCACGCCAAGATCAAGGCGCGTTTCCGCGCCATCGGTCCCGATGGCCAGGACGTGACGGAACTGCACGAGACGACGCCGGGCCGCATGCTCCTCGGCGAAGTTCTGCCGCGCCGTCCAGGCGTCAAGTTTGCCCTCGTCAACCAGTTGCTCACGAAGAAAGCCATCTCCGGCATGATCGATGCCGTCTACCGCAACTGCGGTCAGAAGGAGACGGTGATCTTCTGCGATCGCATCATGGCGCTCGGCTTCCATCATGCGTTCAAGGCCGGCATCTCGTTCGGCAAGGACGACATGCAGATCCCCGAAACCAAGACCAAGATCGTCGAAAAGACCAACGAACTCGTCCGCGAGTTCGAGCAGCAGTATCAGGACGGTCTCATCACCCAACTTGAAAAGTACAACAAGGTGGTGGACGCCTGGTCGAAGTGCACCGATCAGATCGCCAAGGAAATGATCGATCGCATTTCGACGGCGGGCAAGGATAAGGAAGGCCGCGAGCGGCAGATCAATTCGATCTACATGATGAGCCACTCTGGCGCCCGCGGTTCGCCCACCCAGATGCGCCAGCTCGCGGCGATGCGCGGTCTCATGACCAAGCCTTCAGGCGAGATCATCGAAACCCCGATCATCTCCAACTTCAAGGAAGGCCTCTCGGTTCTGGAATACTTCAACTCCACCCACGGCGCCCGCAAGGGCCTCGCGGACACGGCGTTGAAAACCGCAAACTCGGGCTATCTCACGCGCCGTCTCGTCGACGTTGCGCAGGATGCGATCATCCTCGAAGACGACTGCGGCACGGACGGCGGCATCAACGTCCAGGCCGTCGTCGACGCCGGCCAGGTGATCGTCTCGCTGGCACAGCGCGTTCTCGGCCGAACCGCGGCTGAAGACGTGATCGTGCCGGGGACCGGTGAAATGATTGCCAAGACCGGCGAGCTCATCGAAGAGCGGCACGCCGATCTCATCGGCAAGCACGAGGTGCAGGAAGTCCGCATCCGTTCCGTTCTCACGTGCGAAACGATCTCCGGCGTATGCGCGAAGTGCTATGGCCGCGACCTCGCGCGCGGCACGCCCGTCAACATCGGCGAGGCGGTCGGCGTTATCGCCGCTCAGTCGATCGGCGAGCCGGGCACGCAGCTCACCATGCGCACGTTCCACATCGGCGGCGCGGCCAACGTCGTCGACCAATCGTTCGTGGATAGCAACTTCAACGGCACGGTCCGGATCAAGAACCGCTCTGTTATGAAGGACAGCCAGGGCCGCCTCGTGGCCATGGCGCGAACGATGTCGATCGTCATCGTCGATCAGTCCGGCAAGGAACTGGCCTCGCACAAGCTGCCCTACGGCGCGCGTCTGCACGTCGATGACGGCGACGAGGTCAAGCGCGGCACCCGTCTCGCCCAGTGGGACCCGTTCACGCGGCCGATCCTCACCGAGGCCTCCGGCACGGTCGACTTCGAAGACATGATCGAAGGCGCGTCGGTTCGCGAGCAGACCGACGAAATGAAGGGCACGACGAACCGCGTCATTATCGACTGGCGGGCGACGCCGCGCGGTGCTGATCTGAAACCGGCGATCGTGATCAAGGATTCGAAAGGCAAACCGGTGAAGGTCGCGCGCGGCGGCGATGCCCGCTACCTGCTGCCCGTCGAGACGGTGCTCTCCGTCGAACCGGGCCAGGAAGTGAAAGCCGGCGACGTGCTGGCGCGCATTCCGCTGGCCTCCGCCAAGCAGAGCGACATCACCGGTGGCCTGCCGCGTGTTGCCGAACTGTTCGAGGCGCGCCGTCCGAAGGACCACGCCATTATCGCGGAGGTCTCGGGAACGATCGAGTTCGGGAAGGACTACAAGAACAAGCAGCGCATCACGATCCAGCCGGACGAAGAGGGCGTGGAGGCCGTGGAATACCTCATTCCGCGTGGCAAGAACCTCGCCGTTCAGCATGGCGACCACGTGGAGCGCGGCGACTTCATCTATGACGGCTTGCCCGCCCCGCACGACATTCTGGCCGTCAAGGGCGTCGAGGAACTCGCCAACTACCTGATCAACGAGATCCAGGACGTCTATCGACTCCAGGGCGTGATGATCAACGACAAGCACATCGAGGTGATCGTTCGCCAGATGCTGCAGAAGGTCGAGATCACCGATCCGGGCGAGAC
>JALOTA010000066.1 GCA_025458125.1 Hyphomicrobium sp. | reverse complement strand
GACGATCCGCTGCCAGGATCTGGAGCAGTTCGACTTTACGACAGCCGACATCTGCCTCATGTCGGCCGGTTCGAGCGTGGCCAAGGAGTGGGGCCCGAAGATCGGCGCGAAAGGCTGCGTGGTGATCGATAACTCGTCTTGCTGGCGATACGATCAGGATGTGCCTCTGGTCGTGCCGGAAGTGAATGCCGATGCGATCCGCGGCTACACCAAGAAGAACATCATCGCCAACCCCAACTGTTCCACGGCGCAGATGGTTGTCGCGCTAAAGCCCTTGCATGACGCGGCACGTATCCGGCGCGTCATCGTCTCGACGTACCAGTCCGTGTCGGGCGCCGGCAAGGATGCGATGGACGAACTGTGGCAGCAGACCAAGTCCAAGTACGTTCCCGGCACCGAAGTCGAACCGAAGAAGTTCTCCAAGCAGATCGCGTTCAACTGCATTCCTCACATCGACGTTTTCATGGAAGACGGCTACACGAAGGAGGAATGGAAGATGCTGGCGGAGACGAAGAAGATCCTCGATCCCAAGATCAAGGTGACGGCCACCTGCGTCCGGGTGCCTGTATTCGTTGGACACTCCGAGTCGGTCAATATCGAATTTGAAAACCCGATCAGCGCCGAGGAAGCTCGTGAAATCCTGCGCAATGCGCCGGGTATTCTCGTCGTTGATCGTCGCGAGCCCGGGGGATACGTCACGCCGGTCGAGGCGGCGGGAGAGTTCTCGACCTACGTTTCGCGCATTCGCGAAGATGCGACCGTCGAGAACGGTCTGGCGCTTTGGATCGTCTCCGACAATCTGCTCAAGGGCGCAGCCCTCAACGCAGTCCAGATCGCCGAGTCGATGATCGAACAGAATTTGCTGAAATCGGCCGCCTGACCTGCGACTGATCATGTCGATGGAACCGCCGGCCTCCTGGGCGCGGCGGTTTCTTACTATTCGGGGTTGTCCCGGATCTTGCCGAGAGCGGCAACAATCGAGTTGAGATCGTCGAGAAAGCGTGCCCGCTGCGCCGGAGGCAGAGCGGAAAGGATTCGGTCGTCGACACGCCGGTTGACCGGAACTGACGAATGCAACGCCTTCCAGCCGTCGTCCGTCAGTCTGACGGCATAAGCGCGCGCGTCTTCGCGGGTCCGGCGACGGCTCAGAAGCCCCTTCTTCAGCATTCGCCGAACGATATCCGCAAGGGTCGAGCGGTCGATGCCTGTCTTATCGACCAGTTGGGTCTGGCTGAGACCTTCGTTCTGGGAGACCGTCAAGAGCACTGCGAACTGGCGGGGGGTCAGATCGTCCGACCCCATCTCGGCCTGAAAGATATCCGCCGCGCATTGTCCAGCACGATGCAACAAATGGATCGGAGATCCATTGAGTTCGCTTTGATCGGACGGTGCCGTTGTCGCTTCTTTCGGCATGGCTTGGGCGTTCGTTGAGGTCATGAGATTTGGACGGATGATCTATCTCAAAATAGAGATACACTGTTTACGTCGCGTAGAAAATAGCAGTTCGGGACCGGCGTCTACCGAAAACAGCGGCGTCTACGGAAAATTGTCTGCGGACAGCGTTCAGGAGTCTCCCGGCATGGAGGCTGACCTGATCCGGCTTCTTTGCGGCCTAGGGGCCGGCGGCGTCCGGCTTGGCTTCGTGGGTCTTGAGCAAGCCCATCTGGGAAATACCAAAAATCATGGTCAGCGGCATGATCCCGAAAACCTTGAAGCTCACCCACGTGTCGGTCGTAAAATTCCGCCAGACGATCTCATTGAGAACGGCCAGGGCGACAAAGAACAGCCCCCAGCGAAGGGTCAACTTCCGCCACCCTTCCTCGGTTAGTTTGAAGACGTCGCCAAAAAGGTGCCGCAGCAGGGAATGACCGAAGGCCAAGCCGCCGAGAAGGACCGTGGCGAAAATCAGGTTCACAATCGTGGGCTTCAGCTTGATGAAAAGGTCGTCGGCGAGCCACAGCGTCAGACCGCCGAAAACGGTCACGAAGAATGCCGACACCAGCGGCATGATCGCGAGTTTGCCGAACATGACGCGGGACACGACGATTGAAACGGCCGTCGCAACGATCAGCGTGCCGGTGCCCCAGAAAATTCCGGCCCGTGAGTTGACGAAGAAAAACAGCAGCAGCGGACCCAGTTCCACCAGCAGCTTCCAGATCTGCTGAGAATCGATCTCCGCCTCTTTCGGGGCCGCTGTGTCCTCACGGGGGGGCTGCGCATCGGTCATCAGGTTTCTCGACTCTTTTCGAGGCCGCATTGCTGCGGTATCGCGTGGCCGCTCATTAGTTGCCCGGGTCGGCGCCGTGCGCGGCCGGCCGCTTGATGTGCTCCGGTATCGGCTGCGCGGTCGCCGCAGCCGCGGCCAGTGTCGCCGTGCCACCGTCTTCATCAGGGATCGGAAGATGATGCCGCTGCATCCAACGCGTCAGCAACCAGGCGTACAGTCCGCTCATCGGCATGATGATCGCGATTTTGAACACGATCCATATGTTCACACCGCTCATCTCATGACCGAACACGTTATAGACCTGAGTGTCATGGAATGTAAGGCGGACCACCTCGTTCAAGATCGCCGTCATGACGAAGAACCAGGCGAAGCTGCGGGTGAAAGTATTCCATCCCTGCTTGGTGTAATGGAAAGTCTTGCCGAAAACGTATTCGAAGAAGTTGTGGTTGAACCACAGGCCGACGAACAGGAACAACGCAAACATCGCGTTGAAGATCGTGACCTTGATCTGCACCCACATCGGGTCGCCCGTGATGATCGTCAGCGCACCGAACACGATCGTCACTGTCGAAGCGATCAGCGGAAAGACAGGTGGACGGCCGAGTACCCGTGTTGATGTCGTATAGCGCGTTGACGATGAACATCGTCGCGAGCGGGCCGAACTCGCTCAGGATATTGATCGTCTGTTCGGCGTTGAAGGGAAAGAAACGTCGCTTGCGTTTGGCCCGCGAGGCGTCGGACTGGGGCGCGCTGATCATGGGACCTCAAGAACCTGCAATAGCGTTGGCGAAATCGCGCGCCTGGAACGGCTGCAGATCATCGACACCTTCGCCCACTCCGATGGCGTGGACGGGCAGTTGATGCTTTGCGGCAATCGCAACCAGAATGCCGCCGCGTGCCGTGCCGTCGAGTTTCGTCATTACCAAGCCCGTTACGCCGGCGCGCTTGCCGAAGATTTCTACCTGTTGGAGTGCGTTCTGCCCCGTCGTCGCATCAAGAACCAACAGAACGTCGTGTGGCGCCGCAGGATCGATCTTTTTCAGAACGCGTGTGACCTTTTCAAGTTCTTCCATCAGCGCCTGTTTGTTCTGGAGTCGGCCGGCCGTATCGACAATGAGAACGTCGACTCCTGCGGCGCTGGAGCGCTGGAACGCTTCGTAGGCGAGGCCTGAAGCGTCGCTGCCGACATTGGAGGAGATGACTTCGCAGCCCGTGCGCTCACCCCAGACCTTCAGCTGATCGATCGCGGCGGCACGGAATGTATCGCCCGCGGCCAGCATGACCGATTTTCCTTCGCTCTTGAAGCGACGGGCGAGCTTTCCGATTGTGGTCGTCTTGCCGCCTCCGTTGACGCCCACGACCAGGATGACGTGCGGCCGCCGTTCGGCATCGATGATGAGAGGCTTTGCCACCGGCGCCAGTACGGTTTCGACTTCGCTCGCCAGGATCTCGCGCACTTCGTCGGCCGAGATGCCTTTCTCAAAACGTCCTTTCGCAATCCGCTCGATGATGCGGCCGGAGGTTTCCACCCCGAGGTCCGCCTGGATCAGCAGGTCTTCGAGGTCATCGAGCGTCGCGCCGTCGAGCTTGCGCTTGGTGAAGAGGCCCGTAATGCCTTCGGTCAGCTTCGACGAAGTACGCGTGAGGCCGGATTTCAGTCGCTGAAACCAGCTCTTGGGAGCTTCGTCATCCGGTTGAGGAACGGCGGCTGGTTGCGACACCGCCGCCGCGTCCACGTCAACAGCAGCGGGCCGGTCGGGATCCGGAACGAGGTTTTCCTCGCCAGGCGTTTCCGCCGTGTCACTGGCGGCGTCTAGCGCCGGTTCATGCGGCGCTTGGGACTTGCCTCCGAACAACCGCCCGAATAGGCCCGCCTTCTTCTTTTGTCCGTCGTCCGTCACGCCCTGACCTTTCATACGGCAGACCTTACGCCGGACCCGATGCCGGCGGGTCCGCCAATGAGCCGGGCACCGTCGTGCCCTATGATTTTGACATCCAGAATAGTGCCTGCCTCCGGCTGGCCCTGGAGAACGACTTCCGCGTACCGCCGGGTCCGGCCGGTTCCGCCCCGCTCCACCAGAACCTCCCGCACCTGCCCGACCTCGGACGACAGGAATGCGTTCAACCGAGCGCCAGCTTCCTCGCGCAATCGAGCGGCGCGCGCCATGACGATCTCGCGCGGGAGCTGCGGCATTCGGACCGCAGGCGTACCCGGCCGCGGCGAATACGGGAAAATATGCAGGTAGGTCAGACCACACGCGTCGATGGCCTGGCGCGTATTCTCGAAACTTTCCTCGGTCTCCGTCGGAAAGCCGGCGATCAGGTCGGCACCGAAGACGATGTCGGATCGAACCGACCTCAGGCGTTCGGTGAAGCGGATGGCGTCATCGCGCGAGTGTCTACGCTTCATCCGTTTCAGGATCATGTCGTCGCCGGATTGGAGCGAGAGATGCAGGTGCGGCATGAGACGAGCTTCCCCGGCGAAACAATCGATCAGTTCCAAATCGACTTCGGCAGGGTCGATCGAGGACAGGCGCAGGCGCGCCAAATCCGGAACGTCTCGCAATATCGCGCGCACCAACCGGCCCAGCGCCGGAGTCGCGCCCGCTTCGGTGCCATACGAGGTGAGGTCAACTCCGGTCAGCACGACTTCACGATGGCCGGCGGCCACGAAACTGCGGACGCTTTCGACCGCCTCGTGCAACGGCATGGAACGTGACGGGCCGCGTGCGAAAGGAATGATGCAGAACGTGCAGCGGTGATCGCACCCATTCTGCACCGCGAGGATGGCACGGGTTCGCGGGGCCGGTCCTGGAGCCGGCCGGGCGGCCGCCGGCTTGGACGATACGCCGCCGGTTCGTACCAGCTGGTCGTTGGCGCGTGCGAGCGCCACGTATGTTTCGCGGTCGAGCTTCTCGGCAGAGCCGATCACGGCATCGACGCCCGCTATGGCGGCGAAGCGGGCGGGTTCCAGTTCGGCGGCGCATCCCGTGACCATGATGCGGGCTTCGGGCCGTTCCCGCCGGACTCGCCGAACCATCTGAGCAGCCTGGCGAACGGCTTCGCTGGTCACGGCACAGGTATTGACGACGACGAGGTCGCGCAGTCCGGCCGCCCGGGCGTGGGCGGAAGCGACGTCGCTTTCGTGCGCGTTCAGCCGGCAGCCCATGGTGATGACGGTCGGATCGCTCATGATCGGCGCGCTCGGCTCATCGCGATGCTTTTCGTTCAAATTCCGGCGGCGACGGCCGGCCGCGTCCAATCGCCGGCGTATTCATACACCACGGGACCGGTCATGAGGATGCGGTTCCCGGGGGTCCATGTAATCTGCAGCTTGCCACCCGGCAGGTGCACCGTCACGGAACGCTCGACGAGTTTCTTGCGCATTGCAGCCACCGCGGCTGCACAGGCAGCCGTTCCGCAGGCCTGCGTCAGTCCGGTGCCGCGCTCCCATACGCGCAACTTGATGTCGGTGCCGGAACGGACCTCAGCCAGCGAGATGTTGGCGCGTTCGGGAAAGATCGGATGATTTTCCAACATGGGGCCGAACTTGGCGAGATCGTAGGAGTCGACGTCCGTCACCCAGAATATCGCATGCGGGTTGCCGACGTTCACCACGGACGGCGAGTGGAGCACCGGGGCATCGATGGGGCCGATCTGAAGTTCAATCGCGCGGGTATCGTGAAACGGCTCGGCCAGGGGAATCTCGTTCCAGGCAAAGCGCGGCTCACCCATGTCGACCGTCACGCGATCGATGTTTTCGACGTGAACGTCGAGCAAGCCCGCCTTGGTCTCGAACTGAAACGTGGAACGTCCGGTGTTTCGGCTTTCCAGCCATCCGATGCAGCGGGTGCCGTTGCCGCACGCCGAGCTTTCGGAGCCGTCCGCGTTGAAGATTACGACGAACGCTTCCGTGCCGGGCCGGCGTGGCCGGGTTAACAGCATCATCTGATCGAAGCGCGTGCGGGGATCTATGGCCATTGCCTTCACGTCGTCGGACGGGGGCGGGGTTTGCGGTCCGCGTGCGTCAACCACCAGGATCTCGTTCCCGAGACCATTCATCTTGTGAAAGTGCACAGGCTGCGGCGGGCGGGCGGTGGTGGTCATGGGCGTTATATGACGGAGGCTCCGTAAAAATACAAATGCCGGCGGGTGGAACCTTGTCGCGCGACGGACGCCAACTTATTTCTAACTCACGGAATTGAGCCACTTTCTGGAGCCCCTCATGCGACTGGTCCGTCTCCTCGCCGCACTGATCGCCGCTCCAGTCCTGCCTCTCCACGCCGCACAGACCGATGCGCCCGCGCCCGAAGTGGCGAGCCGTGTTAAGGCCGAGACGGTTGCCGGTGGTCTTGCCAACCCCTGGGGCCTTCAGTTTCTACCCGACGGCCGGATGCTCGTGACGGAGAGACTGGGGCGGTTACGGATCGTCACCACGGACGGCAAGATCGGTCCTGCCATCGCCAGCGTGCCGGAGGTCTACGCCAAGGGGCAAGGTGGCCTTCTCGACGTGCTGCTTGCTCAGGATTTCGGAGCGGCCGGCGGAACGATTTATCTGTCGTTCGCAGAGCCGCGCGGCGACAATGCTGCGGCGACCGCCGTCGCGCGGGCCCGGCTACTCCTCGATGACGACGGTGGGGGAAAGCTGGAAGACGTTGAAATCATTTTTCAGCAGCAACCGGCCATCGCCAATTCATCGAACCATTTCGGGTCCCGGCTGGCATGGGCGCAAGACGGAACTCTTTTCTTGACGACGGGCGATCGGCAGACGGCCCGCGATGAGGTGCAGAAACCCACGTCGTTCATCGGCAAAGTCATCAATATCAAGCCGGACGGCTCGGCCGGGCAAGCGGGCCCCGCGCAGACCGGATGGGATGCGAAAGTCTGGTCGATGGGGCACCGGAATATCCAGGGCGCGGCGGTCGATCCAACCACCGGACAGCTCTGGACCGTGGAGCATGGCGCTCGCGGGGGAGACGAACTCAACCTCACCGAACGCGGCAAGAACTACGGATGGCCCGTGATCAGCTACTCCAACGAGTATTTCGGAGGCCCAATCGGCGAGTCGACGGCCAAGCCTGGCTTCGAGCAACCCGACTACTATTGGATCCCGTCGATCGCAACGTCGGGGCTCGCTGTCTATTACGGAGACCTGTTTCCCGATTGGAAAGGCAACATTTTCGTGGGTGGCCTCAAGGGAGCTCAACTCGCCCGGCTGGTTCTGCGCGATGGGCAAGTCGTCGCTGAAGAAACGCTGCTGCAAGATCTCGACCAGCGCATCCGCGATGTCCGGCAAGGTCCGGACGGCGCGCTCTGGCTTCTCACGGACGATCCGCGAGACGGGCAGATCGTTCGGGTCAGCCCGTCGAACTGAGCCCGCCGGCGAGTCTCACCGCGTGCCGGGAACCTGCTGATCAGTGTTGGGCGCCGATGACGCCTTGGGTCCATCGACCTGCAGGACGCGAACGGACTCGTTGCGGTCGATACGGCAGTCGCCATTCTTGTCGAGCAACCTGAATGCCGCGTTCGGCTTCGCCGCCATTTCTTCGATGGTGACCCGGCCGTCCCCGTTGGCGTCGTAATAGGAAAGATCGGCAACGCTGAAGAGCTGATCTGTCTTGGCCAGCTTCTTGAACTCCTCGGCGTCGAGGGCACCGTCACCGTTACCATCCGACTCGCGCACGAGGGTCGCGACGTAGTTTTTCCATTCGTCGCAGGTGACGCTACCGTCCTTGTCGAAATCCCAGGTCTGCGCGGCGCTGATAAATGTCCGGTCCATGCTGCTGGCCGATGATCCGGTCAGGGATGGCATCGAACTGCATCCGGCAAGGGCCGCGGTTGATGCCGCGACCAGCCATCGCCCAAGCGCCATGTTTGGCCTGATGGTCATGACTGATCATCCCCCAGACGGAAACCCGGCCCCTCCCGGCCCCCATCCGCTGCTTGCTAGCGTGCGTCGCGAGGCGGGTTCAATCACGCTGTTCACGCCGCCATCACTTCATAACTGAAAAAATGCGGCGGGCTTGAGGGTGGTTTCAACTGCGTTGCGTGTACACTCCCCGTCTGCCGCGTGTTGCACGTTGACAGGGGACCTCCCTTCGATGATTGTCCGGACGAAATTCCGGCCCTGATCATTCAGAGCCGCCGACCGGTCCGCGCTTTTGGATTTGAGCGCTAGTCCGGAGGTCAACATCCGAAGGCGCGTAGCGCTCTCGGGTGCCAAAGTCATTTGCTCATTGGGATAGTGGATGTTCCAAAGCCTCTCCGATCGTTTGTCCGGCGTCCTCGACAAGCTCCGCGGCCGTGGCGCGCTGACCGAAAGCGACGTGGCGGAAGCCATGCGCGAAGTTCGCCGCGCGCTTCTCGAGGCCGACGTCGCGCTCGATGTGGTCAAGGATTTCATCGAGGCGGTCAAAGCCAAGGCGGTCGGTGCCGACGTTGTGAAGTCGGTCACGCCGGGGCAGATGGTCGTCAAGATCGTCAACGACGAACTCGTCCGAATCCTCGGCTCCGACGCGGACCCGATCAATCTTGTGGCGGTGCCTCCGGTCGCGATCCTGATGGTCGGTCTGCAGGGCTCGGGCAAGACCACGACGACGGCGAAGATTGCGTACCGGCTGACGAACCGCGACCGCAAGAAGGTCTTGATGGCGTCGCTGGATACGCGCAGGCCCGCGGCACAGGAACAGCTGCGGGTCCTCGGCGAGCAGACCGGCGTGGCGACGCTGCCGATCATTGCCGGACAGACGCCGTTGCAGATTGCCGACCGGGCGCAGACGGCCGCAAAGCTCGGCGGCTATGACGTCGTCATTCTCGATACGGCCGGCCGCATCACCCTCGACGAAGAGCTGATGCAGGAGGTCGCCGAAGTAAAGGCCGCCACCCGTCCACACGAAGTCCTGCTCGTGGTCGACAGCCTCACGGGACAGGATGCCGTCAACACCGCCAAGGCGTTCGACGAACGCCTTTCGATCACCGGTACCGTTCTCACCCGCGCCGATGGCGACGGCCGGGGCGGCGCAGCACTCTCCATGCGCGCCGTGACAGGAAAGCCGATCAAGCTCCTGGGCGTTGGCGAAAAGTGGGATGCGCTGGAGGACTTCGATCCCAAGCGTATCGCTGGCCGCATCCTTGGAATGGGCGACATCGTCGGGCTCGTTGAAAAGGCGGCTCAGAACCTCGACATCGATAAGGCGACCAAGATCGCCCTGAAGATGAAGAAGGGGGAGTTCGACCTCGAAGACCTCTCCGAGCAGCTCAAGCAGATGGACAAGCTCGGCGGGGCCGGTGGCATCATGGGGATGCTGCCGGGCATCGGGAAGCTCAAGAACCAAATAAACGAGAGCGGCTTCAACAAGGACATCAAGCGCCAGCGCGCCATTATTTCGTCGATGACGCCCAAGGAGCGGCGCCTGCCGAAGATCCTCGATGCAAAGCGAAAGCGGCGGATCGCGGCTGGTTCCGGCACGCGGGTGGAGGACATCAACAAGCTCCTCAAGATGCATCGCCAGATGGCCGACGTTATGAAAACCATGGGCAAGAACCCCGGCATGATGGCGCGCATGGCCGGAGCGCTCGGCATTTCGCCGATGGGCGGTATGGGCAAGTCCCCGAGCGAAGCCGAGCTTCTGAAGATGCAAGAGGAACTTGCGTCGCTGGATCCCAAGGCGTTGGAGCAACTGCCTGCTGAACTGAAGTCGGCCTTGCCGAAAGGGCTTCCGGGTCTGGGTGGCGGCGGGCTCGCGGGAAAGTCGCTCCCCGGCCTCGGCGGCGCACTGCCGGGCATCGGGGGCGGTCCACGGTTTCCGGGTCTGCCCGGCAAGAAGAAGTGAACGGGAACCACCGCAATGATCCCCGACCAAATCCCCGATATCTGGAAGATCGCCATTCCGCTTTCGACGCTGATGATGGCCTTCGCATCGGCGCTGTTTGGATTTCTGGCTTGGCGCGGGGAAGGCGCCCGGCGCCGCGCGGAAGCACGGCGTCAAAGGCTGGAGTCGACCGTGGACGATCTTGCGGAGCTTTTCGCAGCGATCCCACACAGTCCGGCCAAGTGGGACCAGTCCTTCACCGAGGCCTTCGTGGAGAAGGTCTGCCGGGTCGATTTCAAGATCAACGACGATAACCCGCATGCGGACGCACTCGTCCGCGCGATTCAGAACATCCTCCCGCGCAACGCACAGAACCGCGATGAGGAGCACATGACGAAGTACAACGCGGCCCGGCTGGTGGCCAAGCAGTACCTCGACGTGGAGTGGAAGCGATTCAATGTCGAAACTGGAATCAAAACCTGACTAGAAAGAGGACGAGAAGAAAATGGCAGCAAAAATCCGTTTGGCACGTGGCGGCGCGAAGAAGCGGCCGTACTACTACATCGTTGTCGCGCACTCCGCATCGCCGCGCGATGGCCGTTACATCGAACAGATCGGCACGTTCGACCCCATGCTGAAGAAGGACAATCCTGAGCGTGTGAAGCTCAATGTCGACCGGGCCAAGCACTGGCTCAGCGTCGGCGCCCAGCCGACCGACCGCGTTGCCAGGTTCCTGGATGCCGCGGGCCTCGCGAAGCGCACGCCGGTCAAGAGCGTCCAGAAAGCGCTGCCGAAGAAGAAGGCTCAGGAGCGGGCCGCCGCTGCCGCCGAAAAGGCAGCCAAGGCTGCGGAAGCTGCGGCAGGTTGAGCTTTTTCTGCCACGACATCGTGGAGAACCGAGAAAGGGGGCCTCCGGCTCCCTTTTTTGTTGTCCTCTCGTCGGTGAAAAATTCGCGATCTGAAAACCAGAAGGGAACTTCGATGATCCTGGCCCTCGATATTCTGGCGATGATCGCAGCCTTCGTTTCGTCCGTGCTCTGGTTCATGGCCAGCGGCAAATCCCTGCGGCGGGTGCAGCGCGGAGAGTCGATCGACGAACACGACATGAACCGCATCATCACGGCCTTCAACCGCAATCAGATCCTCAACGGCCGGGCGGCTCTGGCGACCGCGGTTTCGGCCATTGCCGTGGCTCTCCGGTTCCTCGTGCAACTCTTAGGATTCGCTTAATCATATATTTGTACGCCGTTCAGTTTTGGCCCGTCCTTTGCTGAACACTGATCATGAACGGGCTGAAGCGAATTCTCTCCCATATCGGAGTGACGCAAGCGGAGCTGGCGAAGCTCCTCGGCGTCAGCCCAAGAACCGTCAGCCTGTGGGCGACCGGGGAGATCAATTTGCCCGGGCCGGTGAAAGCCTACCTTCGGATGCTGCAATCCGCCGATGCGTCCGTGCGCACGATCGAATTGCGCCGCCTCACCGATGAGCACGGCCGGATCAGCGAGGGCCTTTACAGCATCAGCTATCAGGCCTCCGGCAATAACACAGGCAGCGCATTGGCGCTCGTGGGGGACGGCCGGCTGATCGGTGCCGACGCATGGGGAGGAAAATTCGAAGGCACCTATCGGTTTGACAGCACGCGCCGCACCTATCATTTCCATGTCTGGCTCCGCGTGCCGCCCGAAAGCGAAACCGTGACCGGATCGATCAGCGACGGCGCGGGAACGCTGGTTCAGGTGGAAGCGGACTTCGATCCGCCTGACCCTCTGGCATCCGCCGTTGCGACGCTCGACGGCCAACCTATCGACCTGACACTCGCTTATCTCGGTCCACCGCGCGGCGACCATCAGGATGAACGTTCGAAAGGCACCCTATGATCGATCCGGACCGGCTCATACTGCTCGGCGAAATTGGATCGGCGCATGGCATCCGTGGCGAGGTCACTGTGCGCTGCTTTACGCAAGAGCCCAAGAACATCGCATCCTATGGCCCCCTCACCGACAAGGACGGTCAACGTACCTTCAACATCACCGGACTTCGTGTGACGCCGAAAGCGATCATTGCCAAGTTCGCGGGCGTCGACGATCGTACGGCTGCGGAACGCTTGCGCAACACGCGGCTTTTCGTGAAGCGCAGCCGTCTTCCGGAACCCGAGCCGGGCTCATACTACTATGAGGATCTCGCCGGTCTCGCCGCGGTCGATGCCGGCGGCCGCGTTCTGGGAACGGTCACCGGCGTGGCCAATTACGGCGCCGGCGATCTTCTCGAAATCGCCGACCCGGATGGACGAGAAACCTTCTTTGTCCCGTTCACCGATGAAACGGTGCCATCCGTCGACCTGCCGTCAGGACGCGCGACGATCATTTTGCCGGTTTTTGCCGAAGATGACGCCGGAGATGACAGCGACACTTCGGACGGCGACTAAGCCACTCAATGGCCCAACGCATCTCGAAGCGGTCAAATGCTCCGGCCGCGCAACAGGCGCGGCAGCTCGCCCGACATGCCGGCGGCTTCGCTGACGAACAGTTGTTTCATGGCCGGCAAACGGTCGACGAGACCGAGGCCGGCATCGCGCACGCCGCGCAGTACGGCACTGTCCGACGAGAACAAGCGGTTCAAGCCGTCGAATGCCGCCGTCGAGACGGCACTGTCGAAACGCCGCCAGCGTTCATAACGCGACAGAATCTCGGCGTTTCCGACATCGAGCCCGAGCCGTGCCGCTTCGATGAGAACTTCGCTCAAAGCTGCCGCGTCACGCAGGGCGAGGTTCAATCCCTGGCCGGCGATTGGGTGAACGCCATGCGCGGCATCTCCCATCAGCGCGATCCGCTCGGCGACGTAGCTTCGCGCCAGGTGCATCGACAGTGGCCAGGATTGCCGGCCGGACAGGAGTTTCAAAGCACCCCATCGGCCACCGAAGCGCTTTTCGAGTTCGGCGAGGAACGCGGCGTCATCGAGCGCCAGAATGCGGCGCGCCTCGTCCGCGTCTTCGCTCCAGGTAATGCAGGAACGATTGCCAGTCAGGGGAAGGATGGCGAAGGGACCGGCAGGCAGAAAGTGCTGTATGGCGGTATCGTCGTGGGGGCGTTCATGCTCCACCCATGTCACGATGCCCATCTGGTCATAAGACCACCCGACGGTCTTGATGCCGGCCTTCTCGCGCAAACCCGATTGCCGTCCTTCGGCGGATACGAGAACGCGTGTTCTGATAACGCGGCCGTCGGCGAGCGACACGGTGAGACCGGAACCTGCCGCTTCATATGCAGCGATAGCTCCGGGCATGAAGCGATCGACGGCCAGGAAGCCGGCAACTCGATCGGCAAGCGCGGATACGATCAGGGTACCCGGGACGATGTGGGTTGCAGGTTCGCCGTCCTCCAGCACGTTATCATACGTGAGCACCACCGGCCGGATGCCATCGTCGAGACTGCTGTCGGTGATTTCGATTCGGCGAACGGCCTGCGCTTCAGGAGCGACGCCTTTCCATGCGCCGAGAACCTGAAGCATGTGACGGGACGCGGCCGAGACGGCGTAGGCGCGTACATCACCTTCTGCGGACGGCGGCGGCCACGTGCGATCGAGCAAGGCGATGCGCATTTCGCCCTCGCCGGCCTCGGCCAACGCCAGGGCGAGCGCCAATCCGGCGACACTCGCGCCCGAGATAACAACATCGTAGTGCGGCAGAGCTGAGGACATCCGCTTCGTTCGCTTGACAGGCTGTCTGCTCGGTTCGCCAATAGGCGCCGAGCCCTCCTCCTAGCATCCGACTGCAGAGCCGTCATGCCCGATCCCTCATCGACCTCGCCGGCGCTGAACGCTCTGCTCGAGATCCTCGACCTTGAGACCCTGGAGGAAAATCTTTTCCGGGGGCGAAGCCCGTCCGATGGATGGCAGCGCGTTTTCGGAGGTCAGGTCCTCGGGCAGGCGCTCGTGGCTGCGTCGCGCACGGTGGACGCGGAGCGAATTGCTCACTCCCTGCATGGCTACTTCCTTCTGGCCGGCGATCCGGCGACGCCGCTGATCTACGAGGTTGAAAGGACCCGCGACGGAGGCAGTTTCTCCACCCGGAGAGTCAAGGTCATCCAGCACGGCAAGGTGATCTTCACCATGAGCGTGTCCTTTCATCGGGCCGAGGAGGGACTGGAACACGCTGCCAAGATGCCGAGCGTTCCCCTGCCTGAGGAGCTTCCAGGCGCTCAGGAGCTTATTGCGCAGTTCGTCGACCGGCTGCCCGAAAACCTGCGCAGCTACTGGAGCCGTCAGAGGCCGATCGAGGTGAAGCCCGTCGATTTCCGGCGATATCTGAGCCGCGAACCGGCCGAGCCCCGGCAGGCCATCTGGATGCGAGCGGCTGGACGTCTGCCGGACGACCTCGCGCTGCATCAGTGCGTCCTTGCCTATGCGTCGGACTTCACGTTGCTCGACACGGCCCTGATCGCGCACGGCAAGGTGGTCTTCGATTCCGACATCCAGCTGGCGAGCCTGGATCATGCCCTGTGGCTGCACCGCCGGTTCAGGGCCGACGACTGGCTCCTGTATGTTCAGGACAGTCCGAACGGCCACGCCGGGCGCGGGTTCTGCCGGGGTTCTTTTTTCGACCTTGACGGGCGCCTGATCGCCTCGGTTGCCCAGGAGGGGCTGATCCGGCGAAGGGACACCGCCTTCGTGGTCAAATAATGAGCCATTCTGCGTCTTTGCCTAATAATTAGGCTGAATATCGCCCTTCGACATCGCACGTCTAGGGTCGTCAGCAAATTAAATCTCGACTTATCAATTTGTTAGAGGCCTGCGCCGGTGTTGGCACAGGACTTGACTCCCTTTTCATCGGCTCCCGGGTTTCGCAGGCCCGGACGCAATAAAGGTCGTGCCCGGCAGGGACGCGGGGGGCGGCCAGCAGAACCGCAAAGGGGGTGCTCAGATGAAGCTCATCACTGCGATCATCAAACCGTTCAAGCTGGAGGAGGTCCGCGCTGCTCTTACCGAGCTCGGGCTTCAAGGCATGACCGTCACTGAAGTAAAGGGCTACGGCCGGCAGAAGGGCCATACGGAAATCTACCGCGGCGCCGAATACGCCGTCAGCTTTCTCCCGAAGGTGAAGATCGAGACGGTCGTCCCGTCCGCCCTCGCGTCGAAGGCGATCGAGGCCATCACCAAGGCTGCGAAAACCGGCCAGATCGGTGACGGCAAAATCTTTGTCTCGCCCATCGAGAACACCGTCCGGATCCGCACCGGGGAGGCGGACGACGAGGCGCTTTAAACAATCGACCATGCTCGAAGATCATCCAGATAACTGGGGAGTTACCTATGAAACTTGCACTTCCTAGCTGCACCGGCCGCCTTGCGGGCGCCGCGGCAGCTCTTGCACTGATGGCGGTTCCCGCCATGGCGGCGGACGCACCCGTGCCGAACAAGGCCGACACGGTCTTTATGTTCCTGACCACGGTACTTGTCTTGCTCATGACGGTTCCGGGCCTCGCC
>JALOTA010000065.1 GCA_025458125.1 Hyphomicrobium sp. | reverse complement strand
CCCCCCTCCAGCGCCGCGACGCGCGCTTCGAGCACCGCCTGCGTCGGATTCATGATCCGGGTATAGATGTTGCCGAACTCCTGCAGCCCGAACAGGTTTGCGGCATGGTCCGCGTCACGGAAGACGAATGAGGTCGTCTGATAGATCGGCGTGACGCGCGCACCGGTCGCGGGATCGGGGGCGGCACCCGCATGAACGGCAAGCGTTGCAAAATTCTGGGGGATCTTCTCGGCCATTGCGTCCTCCGGCGTCGTCTCTCGTGATCGAGAGGGGAGCCGTGCCGCCGAGCCGCTGTCAACTGATCAAAACTGGAAAAGAACAAAAGATTGAACGAATAGCCCCGCGATCGAACACGAAGGACGCCGACTTCCGGGCGGCTCGGGGGCGCCGGCCCGGATGCTGACGAACCCCGATCAGATCTTGGCGTAGAGGCCGGCCCGGTGGCACGTCCACTTCTTCAGCGCCCATTTGGGATGCGCTTCGATCCATTTCGCAATTTCGGGCTGAGCGCCCATCATGCACTGCATCGGTGTGAGGTTCTCGGCTGAGTACGTCAGCGAGACATCTTTGCAGCGAGCGGGATCAGTGATCAGGCAGACTGAAACCATCAATTCCAGCATTGGACACCCCTGCGTCGGTTAGGACCTCGCTCCGGCGAGGTCTGCTGCAGATTGGGCGTCCATCCCGACTTGTCTTTTTCTTGATCAAAAAGGTATGCCCGGTATTTGTTCCTGGCAAGTTCATAAAAGTGGCAAGCTATGCATGAGAAATAATCCGTCGGTCACCGTTGCGTTGAAGCGACGCATTGTGCGGCAACCGGTGGAAAATATGAGCGATTTATCTGCTTCTCCGGCGCGCATGGCTGATCCGCACGAGCCGAATGCCATGATTTCAGCCGATCCGGCAATCTCCGTCCCACGAATCGCTGCTCATAATGTCTTCAGAAAAGCGACCAGCGCCGCACGCTCGCCGTCATCCAGATCGAGATCGCGAACGACGTTGGGCGAGAGCGATGGGCGGCGGATAAGATTGCCCGCATAGTGGTCCACGACTGCGTCCAAAGTCGCAAGCGAACCGTCGTGCATATATGGCGCGGTCTTCGAGACCTGCCGAAGACCCGGAGTCTTAAACGCAGCGATCCCCGCCACGCCGCCGGGAACCGCGCTGCGGCCCGGATCGTTTAACGGCAGGCCAACGTCATGAAACGAATCGTCTGTCATGCGCCATCCGCCGTGGCAGGACACGCAGCCGCCCTTGCCGACGAAGATGCGAAAGCCAAGCAGTTCCGTCTCGTCCAGCGCATCAGCATCGCCGCGAACCCAGGCATCGAACCGCGTTTCCGGCGAAACCAGGCTGCGCTCGAAGGCCGCCAGCGCGTCGAGGATGGACATCTCGCTCAACTCCGTCTCACCCGGAAACGCTTCGGCAAAACGCGCGCGAAGTTCGCCATCGGCCGAAAGTCTCGCAGCCGCCGTTTCCATACCGGCAGCAAGTTCGTTGTCGGTTGTGATGGGCACGCGCGCCTGCTGCTCGAGCGTCGGCTCCCGTCCGTCCCAGTAGAAACTCGTGGCATCGGCAAGATTGAAGAGATGCGGCGTATTGCGCGTCAGCGGCGTCCCATCCCGGCCCCGCGCCCTGGGCTCGCCATCGCTGTAGCCGTTGTCCGGCTGGTGGCACGTGGCGCACGAGCGGTCGTTGTCTCTCGACAGACGCTTATCGAAAAACAGGAGCGCGCCCAGGGCTTGCCGTTTGGTTTCGAGTGCATCGGCCGGGCGTGGCTGCGGGCGCGCGAAGATAGACCGCCAGATCTGATCGCGATCAGCCGGCGGAGGCTGCTCAGCGGAGCGGGGCAGCGCCTGCGACCAGACAACGCCGCCACTCGCCGACAAGGCCAGGACCAGGACGAAGCCGGACAGTCGGTTCAACATACTCCTGCCTGTTCGCGAATATTCGTCACGCCATTGTTCCTTCTTGCCCCCAAACGCTGCCTGGGGATAGCGGGGACAGTTGAGCGGCCGGCCCCCCGTCACGCCCAGCCGCGACCCCGAATCAGCGCACGGTCCCCGTTATGGACGCGCATTGCGTCCCGATCAGTTGCGTGTCCCGTTCGAGTGAGTGTCCCTATGTTTGCTCCAGGGGCGGGACGTAAAAGGGGGTATTCATGTTGCTTCCTGTTGCTTTCGAAGTGAAGACAGTCCGCCCGATTGCGGCGGTGAGCCTTCTGGCCTTGCTATGCGCCGCGTGCGCCGCCGGATCAGATCCCTCGCCACTCGCATTGTCGGAAAACAGTGCCGCGTCAGAACCCGGCACACTCGCCACGAGTTCTATAGCAGCACAGGACTTGCCGCCGGTATCGTCCCCGCCGGTCGCCGTTCAGACCGCCGATATCGATGCTTCCCCGGCCGCCGCAAACGCCATCCGGCAAGCTCGCGCTCTTCGTTCGTCGGGAAAGAAGAGGGAAGCGCTCGACCTCCTCGACAAGACAGGCGGCTCGGACAAGGATCCCGCGTTGATCGGAGAGCGTGGCCTTCTCGCACTGGAGCTTGGGCAGGTCGACAAGGCCGTCGATCTGCTGGCACGTTCGCAGAACTCCGCCAAACCCGATTGGCGGATGCAGTCGGCCTACGGCGCCGCGCTGTCCGCCGCCGGCCGCCAGAAAGAAGCCCAGGCTGAATTCTCAAAGGCCCTGGTCGCAGCGCCGGGCCAGCCTTCGATCCTCAACAATCTCGCATTGAGCTATGCCCTGGAAGGTCGCCACGAGGACGCGGAAAAGACCCTTCGGCAAGCCTCCGCCCAGTCGGGCGATCCGCAGGCGCGCCAGAACCTCGCACTGATCCTGGGCCTCAACGGCAAAACAGGCGAGGCACGCGCCATCACCGAATCCGTGCTCCCTGCCGACAAAGCCAAGGACAATCTGGCTTACTTCGACACGCTGACCCGGACGCGGGTTTCATCAGCCGGCCCGGCCGGCATGCCGCCACCGGTCAAGTCCGCGAGCGCGTCGACCGACCGGCCCATCATGCAACTGGGCCTGACGGAATAGCAGTGAGGCCGCTTCCGGCGGCCTTTCTTTATACCCGTGGAGTCACCCCGCCACTGTCCTCGTCGCTCTCACCCATCGCGGCTTCGTAGACTTCATACGCCGACCCCGAATTGAGAAGTGCGATGCCCAGGCCGACGATCACGTCCGGCCAAACCGAATTGAGTGCCGCCGTGGCCAGCCCCGCAACGATGATGGCAGCATTGGCCGCCACGTCGTTCCGAGCCGAAAGGAATGCCGCCAGTGACAGGCTTCCGCCGTGATGGCGAACGCGCGACAGAAGAAACGCGCACAGAGCATTGACGAGCAGCGCCCCGGCACCGGCGAGAGTCAGCAGCACCGGATCAGGCACGGTGGGCGCATTGAATTTCTCCCATGCCGTGTAGACCGCCGCCAGCCCCGGCACCAGAAGACAGAAGGCGAGGAACAAGCCCACGGCTCGACGGCGCCGCGCCGTCCAGCCGAGCGCGACGAGAACCAGCAAATTGACGGTGGCATCTTCAAGAAAGTCGATGCTGTCGGCGAACAGAGCCACCGAAGCGATGGCGATGGCAACGGCGAATTCGACGAAAAAGTAGCCGAGATTGAGCGCGGCCACGGCGGCGACCGTGCGCTTCAGGAGCCGCCGTTCATCATCGGGCGAAGAGTGAAGCAACGGCTGCTCCCACGGTTGGGCCGTCACATCCGGCCTGCGGCCTGACCCATCACGCCGCCGGGCGCTCTTAGGCGATCAGCAAGCGGCCCGCAACGCCGTCCCTATCGGGTGGTCGCTTTGGGAGCGGGCGCCGCGGCCGCGGCGGCATCGTCCTTGCTGTTCGCCGTGCCCGTGTAGCTCGACCATGCCGCCGACCGGCGTTCGGACGACCGCGGCGTCTCAGGCTGCGGCACCTGCATATCCCGCGCGTTCGCTACCGTCAGAGCGAAATTGCGCTGCGTTGCGCAGCCGAAGTTGTTGTACGGCAACCGCTCCCGGTTCTCGCCGAGATTGGTGGCCCAATCGCCGCATTGAGGCGGCACGGCGACGGGCTTGTCGTAAGCGAGCTTCACCGCCGGCCCCGCCTGCGTGCTGATATTGTGCCGGCTCATCTGGATTGCGTCACCGTCGATACCGGCATCGACCAGGATGCTCTCGACCTCCCGCACGGAACGCGACGCGGCCAGATGCGCACCCGCACCACGCGGGGCAGATAGCTGCAAGCGCCCGGTCCCTTCCTTCCTGTAGCGGTCGACGAAGCGAACGACATCGGCCTGTTGATTGGCGCTCAGTCCCCCCGTAGGCGGTACCTCGACAAGCAACGCCTCCGTCTGCGCCGCATAGCCGATCGGATGGCGCTTCGGCGGTTCGTTCAGCTCTGCAGCCGTATAGTCGTCGAGCCGGGTACAAGCCGACAAGGTGACGGCCGTCGCAGCAATGGCAACCGCCGTTGAAATTTTCAGGCACCTGCGGAGATGCCGCGCGTTCTCGATTGAACGGGTCATCCCTTCACCCCCGGATATTCGATGATGTAGCCATAGTCTCCGCGGTAGCGGTGGTTGGCGGGATCGCTGCCCGTCCCGTACACGCGATTGATGTGCCCGAAGAACAGTTCCTTGAGTTCGCTCTCAGGCGCGTAGCCATCGCCAGGACGCGCAACCTCCTGCGCCGAACTGTGCGTCGCGATGTACGGACTGACGAGAATGACGAGCTCCGTCTCGCGGCGACGATAGTCGTTGGACCGGAACAGGGCCCCAAGCACGGGCAAGTCCTTGAGTGCCGGCGTCCCTTCGACGCTCTGCCGCGTTTCGTCCGAAAGCAGGCCAGCCATCGCGAGTGTTGCCCCGCTCGGCAGTTCGAGCGTCGTCTCCGCCCGGCGCACCTTGAGCCCAGGGACTGAAATCCGGTCGATCGTGACGGCCCCATCCGTCGACAGTTCGCTTACCTCGGCCAGGATCGTCAGGCTGATGCGGCCTTCGCTCAGCACCACCGGCTTGAACGCGACGTTGACGCCGAATTCTTTCCACTCCACCGTAATGGCGTTGTTGTCCTGCGCCACGGGAATGGGAAACTCACCGCCTGCCAGGAACTTCGCAGTCTCGCCCGACATCGCCGTCAGTGTCGGTTCGGCAAGTGTCCGCATCACGCCCGCCCGCTCCAGCGCTTGAATCATCGCCGTCACGCTGTCGCCGCCCGATTGCCAATTGGTCTGCAAGGCCGAACCCGCCGCAACCAGCGGCAGCGTCGTCGGGCTCGTCGCGATCGCGCCGCCGACAATGCCGCTGGTGACCGGGAAGGTGTTCTGGATCACTTTCGTAAAGGTGAAATTTCCCGCCTGCACGACGGCACCGGGAAGATCGACGCCGATCCGGCGCAGGCCATCGCGATTCATCTCGGCGACCTGCACTTTCAGAAGCACCTGCTCCTTGGCGTCGGTCGCCAGCATGTTGACGACCTTGTCCTTCGACTTGACCATGCGGGAGGCGAGGTCAGCCGCCCTGTTGGCATCGGCGGGATTCATCACCGAGCCGCCGAGAACGACGGTATCGCCCATCATTTCCGCGCGAATCTTGGAGCCGGGCAGCAGCCTTTGCAGCGTATCGTTGAGAGCTGTCAGATCCCGGTTGACCGTGATTTCCAACACCGCGATCCGGCGTCCGTCGGCGCCCACGAGAAACGCGTTGGCCTCGCCCACGGCTTTTGCCAGCAGGTACACCTGACGCGACGTCTGTACGACCGCGTCCACGATCTCGGGATTGGAAACGAGAACGTTCGAGAGATCTTCTGGGACATCGATCAGCACGGACTTGTCGAGCCCGACCGTGATCCTGCGTTCGATGGTTTCACCCAAGCTCGGTGGCAGCACGATCTCCGACTTGTGAACGGGATCGAAGCCGGCGCCCTTGGAAACAGGCACGTCGCCGCCTGCCATGGCTGCAACCGGCAGCACGCAGGTCATGGCAACGGCCACAACTGAAATCCACTGACGGACTAATGCGCTCGACGCCATCCACACTCGAACCCGGCCTTTCGGCCCGGTTGCTCCCCGTGGTTTCTTGTTTGACTACGCGACAGGCGTCCCCGCGGGCCGGGCTCGACTGTGAAGCCCGTGCAAAGACGCAACCAAAGACGCGACTGGAGACGCAACAGGGGCGCACGCATCCCAGGCGAGGGACAGCGCCACAACTTCAACCTTCGGAAATCCCGGACTGTTTTGCCACCGGCGTTTTTGAACGGTGAGTGTCAAAACCTGTCGTGGGCACAGACGGCCCACAGCTTGTCCGCACCGTCCGACGTCGGTCGATTTGGTAAATTCAGGAAGCGGACGAGCGAAAAATCATCCCCGACTTCATGAGGATCAGTCTACATCGCAACGCGCAGCCGTGAGATCTCGCGAGCGATGTCCTGGAAAGTGTTGATGAGGGAAGTCTCATCGGACGCAATATAGGCATGCCGCTCACTCGTGGCGCAGTCTTCCAGGAGTTGCAGGCCCGTACCCGATATCTCGGTCCCGAAAGCAATCGTGTAAATGGTGATTCCGTCTTCCTTCGCGTTCGAACAGACCGACAGTGTGCGGGCGTTGAGCGCGGCATTTAACGCTGAAAGACTGTGGGTGCCAGACAGCCGGTTTTGCGCGCCATAACCATAGGCTGCATAGACCGAGGCATTGTGCGTGGACCTGGTGGCGAACATGTTGTCGCCGTCCGTCATGACGATCATGATTTTCTTGTTGCTGCGGTCGTTGTAGGGCCGCCCCTCGGTAAAGGGCGCCGTGGGAGAAAGGACCCGCCACGCCCAGGCCGCACCTTCGGCGATGTTCGTATTGCCGCTTGCGACAAGCGCATCGATCCGCGTGCCCAGCAGGGCTTGGTCAGAGGCAAGCGGCGTTACCGCGGGCGTCGTGCACGACTGATTGGGACCCGAGGCCGGCCCTTCGAAACTCGTGCTGGGAGAGGCTTCGCTATACTTGCACGCCCGGTTCTGCGCGTCGGCCACCGGCATCGGGGCTGGACCGTAAGTCCGGCATGACTTGACCCCGTTGCGCGTGCGCCATGAAACACAGACCTGCTCGGGGGTGGGACAGGTGCCGCCGTAATCCGAGATATAGTTGTTGGGATAGTCGTCGTCGCGGTAACCGGCGTTCGTGGCATTGGCATCGTCCGGTTCGTCGGGAGCAAACATCGGCACGAACATGCTGTCCACGCGGTCGGCATCCGCCGGAGCGTCTGAAGAATCATAGGGAGCCGGACGTGCTTCCACACAACCGGCCCATGACCGCCCGATTTGGCTGAGAACGTCGAAGCGCGATTGCGTGCTGCTACCCGTAAACAGCGGGTAGGACAGCGCGGCTTCCGGCCCCTTATAGAGCCAGTTCGCCGTCTGATAAGCCGTCCCGACCTTGACGCTGGCGGCAAACGGAACCAGCCCGACTTTCACGTCACCGGCAATATCGGAACCCGAAAACAGGATGCTGACGGCATCTTTTGCGGCCTGTTTCAAGGCATCGATCTTCGTCCCGGCCATGGAACCCGAATTATCCAGAGCCATTGCGACTTCCACACGATCGCCCTTCACGACGGTCGCACGGACATTGAGATCGATGTGATCCCGGCGCAGGTGGACCGGCACGATCGCCTTGAGAAGTCGCGTCAGATACTTGTTGTCCGACGACGCTTCGATCGTACCAGCGTCCCCGTCGAGTTGAACGTCGAGCTCGGCGGTCGAGCCCGGCCCCATGTTTTCCTGGAAGAACTTGCGGGCCGCCTCGGGCCCCGCCGTATCCTGATCGGCGAGCCCCAGATAATGCGAACCCGCCAGTGCGGCGGCATCCACGGCTGCCTGCTGGCGCTGCCGCTCGCGGGTCGCACCGATGTAATCGACCGCGATGGCCACGATGAAGAAGAGAACAGCGAAGAGAATGCTGAAGACGACGGCGGTAACGCCTCGCTCATCATTCACAAAGTTGCGGCAAACGCGACCCGGCCCGCGGCCTGCAAGCGGACGGCCGGACCGGCAGCGGGCCGGTGTAGTCTGGTCTGCCAGGCGCATCCCCGAACTCCTTAACAAAGGATGATGGCAGCCTACTCAATTCTCTCCTTCGGCCCGGTAAATCCGATGCATCAATTTTTATGCATATGCGAAATTATCCGTCCGGAACCCCATCCCTGCGGGCGGCGGTTGCACGGAAAGGCCATTTGGTGTCCAACCGTTCCGCCCCATCCGCAGCATAAGTTCCCATGACCGCCCAGCCGTTCGATGCCACCGCCTGCCGACTGACGCTCTTTGACGCCCTGCGTGCGGCCGCGAAGCGGCACGGGTCCGGCAAGGTCGTTCTGGAGGATGCCGAGCGCCAACAACTCACCTACGCCAAGCTGATCTTGGCCAGTCTCGTGCTCGGCCGCCGGTTGAAGCGCGAAACCGCACCCGGCCAGACTACGGCACTCCTGCTCCCGAACGTGAACGCGCTCGTTGTTGCTCTCTTCGGATTGAATGCGTTCGGGCGCACCGCCGCCTTGCTCAATTTCACGGCCGGAAACCGCAATATCCAGTCGGCCGTCCGGACGGGCCCCCTGCCGGTCGTCGTCACCTCCCGCCGCTTTGTCGAAACGGCCAAGCTCCACGACCTCGTCGATGCGATCGGCGAGACGGAATGGATGCCCGGCCACAAACCGCGTGTGCTCTACCTCGAAGACCTTCGCAAAGACATCGGTGCTTGGCACAAGGCGGTGGGCGTTGCGTCGTCCTTTCTTCCGGCGCTTGCAGGCGCCGGAAGTGGGACCGCCGGCGATACGGCCGTCGTCCTGTTCACATCGGGCACCGAAGGCGCGCCGAAGGGCGTCGCCCTGACGAACACCAATCTCGTCGCAAATGCGCGACAGATCTTCACTCATGCCGACGGCGTCCTGTCCGCCGCAGACACGGCCATGAACCCGTTGCCGATGTTTCATTCGTTCGGGCTGACGGCGGGGACCCTCATGCCTTTGCTGAACGGCATGAAGACGGTGCTGTATCCAAGTCCCCTGCATTACAAGCAAGTACCAAGGTTCATCAGAGAAACGAGGCCGACGCTCCTGCTTTCGACCGACACGTTCCTGCAAGGCTATGCCCGGGCTGCAGACGAGGGCGACACCGACAGCCTTCGCTTCGTCGTCGCGGGGGCGGAACGCGTGAAGGACCAAACCCGCACACTCTGGCGCCGCACGGGCACCGAGATCCTGGAAGGGTATGGAGCAACGGAATGCTCGCCGGTGATTTCATGCAACCTGCCGGCGGCGCAGCGTAGCGGCAGCGTCGGGCCTGTCCTGCCCGGCATCGAGACACGGCTGGTCCCCGTCGAAGGCATCGTGGAAGGTGGCCGCTTGCAGGTTCGCGGGCCCAATGTCATGGCCGGTTACATTCTGCCTGACGCACCCGGAGTGATCGTCCCGCCGCCCGATGGCTGGCACGACACGGGAGACATCGTCACGATCGAGGAAGGCTTCATCTTCATTCGCGGCCGCGCCAAGCGCTTTGCAAAGATCGGCGGGGAGATGATCTCCCTGGCCGCCGTCGAGGCGCTGGCCTCCGGCCTGTGGCCCGACAATACGCATGTCTGCGTTTCGCTGCCCGACCCGCGCCGGGGTGAAAGCCTCGTTCTCGTGACCGACAACCCCGAGGCGGAAAAATCCGCCCTCGCCGACTACGCCCGCGAACAGGGACTTGCGGAACTCTGGGTTCCAAAGGCCATTCTGGTGACACAACAGATACCCGTATTGGGCTCCGGAAAAATCGACTATCCAGCGACGATCGAGATGGCGCGCGAAGCACGGCCGCTCCTCTGACAAGCCACAGATTTCTGGAGCACAATGACCGACACGGCCGTCATTCCTTCACTCGCCAGCCGCGTCAGCGATCGGCTCACCCGCGCCGTTCTCGCACCGGTGCGCGCGTTCCGCGTGCAATACCTGCCTCTTCTGATGATTTACTTCGCGTATGGCGCATTGGGCATCATCGCGGTTGCCGATAGCTTCTGGGTCAAAAAGGAATTGACGCTCTCGCCGGCCGCCCTCGCGCATCTGGGCGTCTGGCTGACGCTACCCTGGGCCGTCAAAATGGTTTTCGGCGAACTCGTCGACACGGTTCCGATACTCGGATCGCGGCGCCGCGGTTACGTCTTCCTGGGCGCGAGTTTGATAGCAACGGGTCTCATCCTGCTGGCGGGCGCCGCTGGCGGGTGGATCACGTTCGCCCGGCCCGAACAACTCTACATCGTCGCTCAGATCGTCACTGTTATCGGTGTCGTGCTCCAGGACGTTGTCGCTGACGCCATGAGCACCGAAGTCGTCCCGCGCACGCAAGCCGATGGAGCGCCGCGCGCTCAAGAAGAAATCGACCGCGATCTCGGCATGGTGCAGATCCTGGGACGGCTTGCATTGTCGATGGGCGCCCTGTCGGTGGCGGGCCTTGCCGGCTATCTCGCCAACCGTCTGCCGTACGAGACGGTATTTCTCATCGGTCTTGCCATCCCTGTCATCTCGGCCAGCGGCGCGCTGCTCGTCAGACTTGAAAGCAGCGAAAGCCGCCCGACCGATTGGCGCATCCTCGGAGGCGGACTGGCTTTCGGCGCCATGACCGTTCTGATCGGCTACCTG
Source organism: Hyphomicrobium sp. (assembly GCA_025458125.1). Lineage (GTDB taxonomy): Bacteria > Pseudomonadota > Alphaproteobacteria > Rhizobiales > Hyphomicrobiaceae > JAGVSR01. The sequence continues at coordinate 3,614 of JALOTA010000065.1, read as the reverse complement.
GAAGTTCCTTACGCGCAGGAAATCACCTTTTTCCTATCTCTCACCGTAATCGTGACGATGCTTGGCCATGTGACCAGCGATGTGGACCGCAACACGCGCCTTAAGATACTTTACGCGGCCCTGATCATCTTTTTCTTCCGCGCCACACCCGGCGTCGGCGAAGGATACCGCTGGTTCACAATCGACGTCCTTGGCTTCGACGAGGCGTTCTATGGCGTGCTCGGTCAGATCGGAGCCGCGATCGCACTGGTCGCGGCTTGGTTGCTCTCCGACGCCATAACGCGAGTTCCCGTTGCACGGGTGCTGCTCTGGTTGACGATCCTCGGGGGCATCCTCGCCATCCCCAACCTTCTCCTCGTTTATCGCGCCGACCTGTGGACCGAAGAGACGTTCGGCTTCGGAGCCCGCACCATCGCGATCATCGACGCGGCGGCCGCCTCCCCGCTCGCGCAACTGAGCATGGTTCCCCTGCTGACGCTCATTGCGATCTACGCCCCTCCTGCCAAGCGTGCGGTCTGGTTCGCACTGATGGCATCGTTCCTGAACCTCGCGCTGATTGCCGGCCAGCTGGCGACGAAGTACCTCAATCACGCTTTTCCCATTGAGCGAGGCAACTACGCCGAATTGCCGGCGCTTGTACTCGCCGCCGTTGTTCTCGGCGTCGCCATTCCGCTAGCGGCCATTCTCGCCTTCGGAGGCCGCCTGAAACGTCAAGGCTGAGAAGCGGCCTGGAGGCAATCGTGGCCCGCGAACAACGCTCTACCTGATAAAAGTTCCGCCGCGCCGCAACGCCTTGACCCTTGGGCACCGGTCTTCCAATGATCATTGATCGGGGGCTTCCGGCCCCGCGGCTCGGACCTTGTCGGGACAAGGCCGGCCGCGGTGGCATACGGCGATTAAAGACAGACCACGGCAACCGTCTCTGGATGCTGGCGTTTCGCGCCGGAGCCGGAGTCGGAAAAAAATGCCGGCACCAGGGGAATTCGACGCAGATGACGACCCATGTTGAGAGCACCGGCGGTAATGCCGTCGCCGTTACTCCGCGTTTGCTGAATGCCCGCTGGGCCCTGCGCCGCGCTCTGCTTGGGCTTTTCATCCTCGTCATTGGTGTCGGATCGGTTGCGTGGCTTACTCATGCGTCGATCGACCCGTCGCTTGAGACAACGCAGGCCATACCGGCACCCTGAGCGACACGGGTCTTTGCCAGACAAGACGTTAGCGCTACGTTCCGGACAGAATCCCGCAAGCGAGAGTTGTCGCCATGCCGACCCCGGAATTTCTGCAACTCATCCTTGTCGCCGCCGTCGCCGGCTACGTCGGCTATCTTCTCGGGCGAGCCAGTGCCGGCCAAACAGGCGCGACATCCCTGCCATCGCCCCTCCCAGGGCCCGAAACAGATGCAGGCACATCTCAACCCCGCACTTCGTCGACGGCCGACGCCAATCGTCCGCAGGCACCCGAGCGGACGCCGCCACGGCGCACCTCCGCTCCGCCTCCGGCCGCCGCAGGCCTCATGAAGCGCGATGACTGAACGCAGTGTGGAAATCCGATCCACGGCACAGCATCGTGAACACCGCCGTCACCATCAAGCACCGCTTGAATGCCGCCCGCTCTCACGTATCATCTGAGAAGCGCATTCGACCGCCGCGATCCGATCGCTTGAGCGGTACCGGGCCTTGCGCAGTGTGGGTTTGAAGGACGGGCGATGAGCGAGCAGCGAAAGCACTTCCCGGAATTCTACGTCACTGCCGCCCAGCCATGCCCCTACCTTCCCGGCCGGCTCGAACGCAAACTGTTCACCCATCTCACGGCCGACAAACAACCCGCGCTCGTTGACAACCTGCTGCGCGGCGGCTTCCGCCGCAGCCAGAACATCGCGTACATGCCCTATTGCGAGGGATGCCACGCCTGCGTCTCCGTGCGCGTGCTGGTCGACGAGTTTCAGATGTCGGGGTCGCTGCGCCGCGTCAAGGCCGACAACGTCGACCTCGTCGCGCGCGCTCGACTATGCGTTGATGGTCGAGGAAAGCGTGATCGAAACCTCGATCACCGAATACCGCCTGAAGCCGGCATCGAGCGCATTTCTATCAGACCCGCATCGCTGGCCGCTCACGGCAGCCGCACTCTGCGACCGGCTCTCGGATGGAATATCGATGGTCTACTCGTTCTACGAGCCCACCGATTGGATCGAGGGTTCCAGGAAGATGAACTATAAGACACGCTTCCTGCCTCAGGAGCGCCTGGGTCCTAATGGTTGGGAACGGGTCTGAGGTCTATTCGCTAAGCGCCGCATCGATCTTTTGGAACATGTAGGTCCACTTCGCATTCTGCGTATCGACCAGTTCGCTCATGTTGGCGCGCAACCCTTGATATAGGCTGCAATCCGGAGTGGCCGAGGCACTTCCCTCGTCCCCCATCGAGGTAATCCTCGTCAGAAGTTCACTCGTCCTCCGGTCGAAGGCGTCGATCTGCTCGTCTTTGACGTAGGGCACCGCTTCTTTCAGAAACTGATCCTGCGACCAGCTCTTCTTGTCACGCAGCGCACGCAGCTTCTCCTGGAAACGCGGACGATTCTGCAGATTGAGATCCCGTAAAGCAGCAGCCGACTGGTCCACCACGGTTTCGAAGTCCGACTTGCTGCAGGCGCCGGCTGCCGCGGCAGCGGCGGCCTCGGCCGGCGGGGCCGGCAGCGGGCTCTGTGGCACATCCTGCGCAGATGCGGCCCGGCTGAGCAGAAAAATGAGGCTCGCAGCCGTGATCGCAACGGCACCTCGCCTGATCGTACGCCAGTCCGACATCGCACCCATGAGTGCTTCGTAGCGACAGCCCATTCCCATGACAAGGCCGGGACCGGTGAACTCCCGATCTTTCCGTGGGAACTGGTGCAATCGACCCCGCCGAAATCGCCTCAGAACGCCGGCCCGAATTTGTTGGAGCGCGGAAAACCCTTCGGCGCCAAGTGCCCGGCCTGGGCCCGCTCGCCCGCCCATTCCTTGAGATCGCTCCAAGGCAGGGTAAACGTGCGCCCGGCGCTATCGAGCCAAGTGAGCCCGTCCTTCTTGTTGAAGACGCGGACGTCGGAGAGACCGCCATCCTTGAACCGCTGCAGAATGGTGCCCTTGCCCCGTGTCATCTCATTGACGTCATCCAGCTTGAAGACGAGCAGCTTTCGGTTCGCGCCGATGGTGGCCACCATGTCGCCATCCGCGGGAACCACCACCTGCGCCTCCTCGTCATCCGCCACGTTCAAGATCTGCTTGCCCTTGCGGGTGGATGCGACGACCTCCTCCTCAGGGACGAGAAAGCCATATCCGCCGCTCGATGCCACGATCAGCTTTCGGGCGGGATCGTGGACGAACAGTTCAACGAAGTCGTGGTTCTCTTCCAGGTCGACCATGAGGCGGACAGGTTCGCCGTGCCCACGGCCGCCCGGTAACTGGCTGGCATCGAGGGTGTAAAAGCGGCCATTCGTGGCAAACAGAATGAGCTTGTCGTTCGTCATCGCCTTCACCGCACGCTTCAAGCCGTCGCCTTGCTTGAAGTCGAGCTTCGACAGGTCGTCCTGATGACCCTTCATGGCCCGGATCCAGCCCTTGTCGGACAGGATGACGGTA
>JALOTA010000064.1 GCA_025458125.1 Hyphomicrobium sp. | reverse complement strand
CTGCGCGGTTTCGCCATACCCATCCATCAAGAGGCCGCAGTCGCCCTTTCTTGACACCCCCCAGGGCCGCTCATATGGTGCGGCGCGCTCGAAAACCTTGGTGTTTTCGGCGGTTTCCCGCTGAGGAATCCGATGTCGGACCCAGACCGTGGGGCTCCCCCTGAAAAGGGACACCTGAGCCCCGAGGATATAGCTGAGTTCAAACGCCGGGCCTCGGAGCTGGGTACGCGGATTGACAGCGTACAGGCCGGGAAGCAGGCCGAAATCGAGGAACAGCAGGACCGGGCCAACCGCTCGCGCGGCATGGCTTACGGGTTGAGAATGTCGTCCGAACTCGTTGCCGCCATCCTGGTGGGCGGGTTCGCCGGATACATGCTCGACACATGGCTTGGAACCATGCCCTGGCTGTCCCTGGTGTTCATCATGTTGGGTTTCAGTGCAGGCGTCCTCAACATCCTGAGGGCCTTCAAGCGGATGCAGGCCGAGATCGAAGCCCAGAAGAACTTCGAAATCGGGCGGTCCGTTCCGGACGACGACAACGACCGTTAGACGACCATAAGACCGGGGTAGGGACGTGGCAGCAGAGCACGGCGCACAGGGCGGCAGCGGAATGCCGGATCCCATCCATCAGTTCGAGGTCAAGCGTCTCGTGCCGCTCGAGATTTTCGGGGTCGACGCGACCTTCACGAACTCGGCGCTGTTCATGATCGCCGGCGTCCTGCTGTCTTTCGGCCTTCTCATGTACTTTTCGCGCGGCCGCTCGCTGGTTCCCAGCCGTCTGCAATCGGTGGCCGAAAGCATCTACGAATTCGTCGCCGGCATGGTACGCGACAGCATGGGCGAGCAGGGAATGAAGTTTTTCCCGCTCATCTTCACCTTCTTCATGTTCATTCTGACCCTGAACATGCTCGGAATGGTCCCAGGGTTCTTCACGGTGACGAGCCAGATCTGGGTGACCGCCGCGCTGGCGCTTCTCGTCTTCTTCACCGTCATCATCGTCGGTTTCGCCAAGAACGGCCTCGGATTCTTGAGGCTTTTCGTTCCGGAAGGCGTGCCGGTCTACGTACTGCCGTTGGTATCGCTGATCGAAGTGATCTCGTTCTTCTCGCGCCCGCTCAGCCACTCGCTGCGTCTGTTCGCCAACATGCTCGCCGGACACATTACGCTCAAGGTGTTCGCGGGCTTCATCATCATGCTGCTTGGCGCCGGCGGCGCCGCGGCCGCAATCGCGCCGCTGCCGTTGCTCGCCGTTCTCGGCATCACGGCGCTCGAGTTCCTCGTCGCATTCCTGCAGGCCTACGTCTTCACGATGTTGACCTGCATGTACCTCAACGACGCTCTGCATCCAGGCCACTAACGGCTGCGGATCGGAGCATCACCTCCAACACACGATCAACCATAGGGAGAGAGTTATGGATCCTCAGTCGGCTAAGTTTATCGGTGCGGGCATCGCTGCCCTCGGCATCGGCGTCGCAGCCATCGGCGTCGGCAACCTTTTCGGTCAGTTCCTTCAGGGCGCGCTCCGCAACCCGTCGGCTGCTGATGGCCAGTTCGGCCGTCTTATCTTCGGCTTCGCGGTGACGGAAGCTCTGGGCATCTTCGCCCTCGTCGTCGCGTTCCTCCTGCTGTTCACCTAAGACCCGTTCTCGCGATCGAGGCGCCGGGGAGTTGCATGACGGCGTCCCGGCCTCTCTCTTTCCAGTGGGTTGTCCATCGGGCCGGCCTTAAGGCCGGTCCGCGTGGCTCCCGGAAGAATAGTAAATTGAGACATGGCCCCTGACCGGGCCGGCGAACTCAAGGCCGAGATATGACCGAGCCCGTCACCACGGGAACAGAAGTCCCCCACGGCGGCACCGCCAACAAGGTGTTCCCGCCGCTTGATCCCTCGACCGTTTCGCCCCAGCTCGTCTGGCTCGCGATCACGTTCGTGGTTCTCTATTTCCTTCTGAAGAAGATCGCCATTCCGCGCATCGGCGGCGTCATCGAAGAGCGCAGCAACCGCATTCAACGCGACATCGACGCGGCCGAACGGCTGAAGGACGAAGTTGATGCGGCCATGAAGGCGTACGAGAAATCACTTGGCGACGCCCGCGCCAACGCCACGACAATCGCGCGCCAGACTCGTGAGAAGCTTGCTTCCGAAGTCGACCGCGAGCGCGCAAACGTCGAAGGCGCCATCAACAGCAAGATCGCCGACGCCGAGGCCCGCATTGCCGAAACGAAGCGCAAGGCGCTGTCCAGCGTAGGCGAAATCGCCTCGGAGATCGCCGGGCCTGTGGTCAAGCAGTTGACCGGCAAGGATGTCGGCGTCGACGAGATCAAGCGCGCGCTCAACGCCGGCAAGGGAGAGTGAACGCCATGACCGTCGATATCGCGATGGTGAACCTGCTCGACCCCAAGGACACCTATTTCTGGACCGCGCTGGCGCTGCTCGGCTTCTTCGCGATCCTTGCCTACTTCAAGGTGCCCGACAGCATCGGAAAATCGCTCGACGCACGCGCCGACGCGATCCGCAAGGAACTGGACGATGCGCGCAGGATGCGCGAAGAGGCCCAGCAACTGCTCGCCGACTATCAGCGTCGCAGCAAGGAAGCTGAGGAAGAAGCTCGCGAGATAGTCGCCGCCGCAAAGCGCGAGGCCGAAACGCTGGCGAGCGAAACCCGCAAGTCACTGGCGGAAACTCTCGAGCGCCGCACCAAGGCCGCTGAAGAAAAGATCTCTCGTGCCGAGGCTCAGGCGGTCAGTGAAGTGCGCGCCGCTGCCGTGGATGTCGCTTTGACGACAGCGGAAAAAATCCTGCGTTCAAAGGTAACGGGCTCCGATGCCGACGCGCTGATCGAAGACAGCATTCGCGACCTGAAGGGCCGGCTGAACTGAGACCTTGATAAGGACGAATACGATGAAGGCCGGGGCTCTCCCGGCCTTTTTTCATTGCTCCGCTGCCAACAGGGAACTGGGAAACGCCGCCCGGTAACGATCACCCTGCTCCCGGCACGGTTCGGTCGAACGCAACGAACACCTGATAGTCGCCGGGACGCGAGCCTTCCGAAATGTCGAACGTCACCGTTCGAACAGCGGAGAAATAGCCGATGGGATTCTCCAGGCTGACATTGACGTCTACCGTCATCTTGTCGGTCGTCAGGCGGGTCCGCTTATCGTCGGTCACGAACACGGAGACGGGAAGCGTAATCGTGCCGGGCCTGCCCTTCGGGCCGAGTAGAATGCGTCCCGAAAAACCATATCTGACGGTCACCCGTCCCGGCTCGATCGTGCATTCGCGGGCCGTCTTGGTGATCTCCCCGCGATGAACGACGGCCATCCCGTCGCCGACACGGCCCGGTTCGTAGATCGTAATGAAGTTCTCACGCGGCCAAGTCGTGAACCGCGGACACCCGGCGGCGACTTCAATACCACCGGACGGCAACCCACCTTCCCCGGCCTGGGCTGCGGCCAGAAGCTTCGCCTCGCTCACGGCGCTGGTCTCCGAACTCGCCGAATCGCCCCCCATGATCCCCGAACCGAGACCGGAGGTAATGGACGACAGACCGCATCCGCCCAGCAGGCTGGCAGCCCACAGCGACACGGCGAGCGTCAAGGCTCGGTGCCCGGCTGTAGGGATCGATTGCGTCATTGCTTGCCCGTCCGCATAATGCTGCTCCGAGCGGACGGACAGAGGCCGGATCGCAATCCGGACGCCGTCGGCGGGTTCCCGCTCACGATGCGATTCGAAGTGTACCACCGCGCGGAGAGCACGGACAATTCTGTTACTGTATTCATCCGCAACTGATGAGACAGGGCCTTGAGACCGATGCAGGAGAAGCGAGTCGTGGACACTTCAAACAGGCGCCCGCCGCTCCACATCTTGCTGGCTGCCCCGCGCGGCTTCTGTGCGGGGGTGGATCGCGCCATCCAGATTGTCGAATTGGCTTTGGCCAAGTATGGCGCTCCCGTCTATGTGCGGCACGAGATCGTTCATAACCGCTTCGTCGTTGATGCTCTCAAGGCGAAAGGTGCCGTTTTTGTGGACGAACTGGATGAGATTCCACCTACCTCCCAACCCGTGATCTTTTCGGCACACGGGGTGGCCAAAGCCGTCGTCGACGACGCCCGCAGACGCAATGTTTTCGCCCTCGATGCCACCTGCCCGCTTGTCTACAAGGTTCACATCGAAGCCCAGCGGCACCACCTGGAAGGACGAGAGATCATCCTCGTCGGCCACAAGGGACACCCGGAAGTCGAAGGAACCATGGGACAGTTGCCGGAAGGCGCCGTCCGGCTGATCGAGACGGCGGCTGATGCGCGCGCCTTCGTTCCAAAAGACCCCGACAAGCTCGCCTTCGTCACGCAGACCACCCTGTCGGTCGACGACACGGCGGAGATCGTCGCCATCCTTAACGAGCGCTTTCCCGGCATTGCCGGACCTATGAAAGAAGACATTTGCTACGCGACGACAAATCGCCAGGCCGCGGTCAAGACGATCGCCCCCAGGCTCGACTGTTTGCTGGTGATCGGCGCCCCGAATTCCTCTAACTCAGTCCGGCTTGTAGAGGTGGCCGAGCGCGCAGGCTGTACGAACGCGCTTCTTATTCAGCGGGCCAGCGACCTGCCCTGGCCGCGGCTGGAAGGTGTCCGCACTCTCGGGATCACCGCCGGAGCCTCGGCTCCCGAACAACTCGTCAACGAAGTGATCGATACGCTGAAAACACGGTTCGAAGTCAGTATCGAAGTGGTCTCTACCGCAACGGAGAACATTGCCTTCAACGTGCCCCGTGAATTACGCGACGTGCGCGCACCCGGCTCCACGTCGTCGCTAGCGGCCGAGAAGCCCGCGCGGCCGATGTGAGTGAGCACACATGGCCGTTTATACCGAAGTGACTGACGACGAATTGTCGTCGTTTCTCGCACGCTACGACGTCGGCACGCTTGTCGCCTACAAGGGCATCGCCGAAGGCGTCGAGAATACCAACTATCTCGTGCAGACATCGACGGCGCGGTTCATCCTGACACTTTACGAGAAGCGCGTTTCGACTTCGGATCTGCCATTTTTCCTGGGCCTGATGGAGCACGTTTCAGAGCGCGGAGTCTCCTGCCCCCGTCCGGTCCACGCGAGAGACGGCCAGATCCTCTCCGAAGTTGCGGGCCGAACGGCCGCTATGGTCACCTTTCTCGACGGTTTCTCAGTAAGAAAGCCGCGCGCGGATCATTGCCATAAGCTCGGCCGCGCGTTGGCCCAACTGCATCTCGCCACCGGCACTTTCAACCAGTCCCGTCCGAACGCGCTCGGTGAAAGCGGCTGGCGACCGTTGTTCGAGAAATTCCGCAGCCGCGCCGACGGGATCGCACCAGGCCTGCAGTCCCTCATCGACGGCGAACTCAAGGCCCTGCACTCTTCCTGGCCGTCGACGCTACCCACCGGCGTGATCCATGCCGACTTGTTTCCCGACAACGTGTTCTTCCTCGGCGACAGCTTGTCCGGCCTCATCGATTTCTACTTCGCCTGCAACGATGCGCTGGCCTACGATGTCGCGATCAGCCTGAACGCCTGGTGCTTCGAGCAAGATGGTGCGTTCAACCTTACAAAGGGTCGCGCCCTTCTCGAAGGCTACGACAGCGTGCGCAGGCTGACACCCGAAGAACGAGCCGCCATGCCTGTCCTTGCACGCGGCGCCGCGACCCGTTTTCTGCTGACCCGGTCTTACGACTGGCTGAACCGCCCCGCGAACGCGATCGTTACGCCCCACGATCCACTCGACTACGTGCGCCGTCTGCGGTTTCACCAGACCGTGCATTCCATCGTCGCCTACGGCGGCAGCGAGGGCCGATGACGCACGGCGGTCCGAAGAAAGTCGTCATCTATACCGATGGGGCCTGCTCGGGTAATCCAGGTCCCGGCGGTTGGGGCGCTGTTCTGATCTGGGGTGAACATCGCAAGGAACTATGCGGTGGCGCTGCGGATACCACCAACAACCGTATGGAACTCCAGGCCGTGATCGAGGCTCTGCAAGCCCTCACACGCGCCGCGCACATCGATCTTTTTACCGACAGCGCCTACGTCAAGAATGGCATCACGTCGTGGATCCATTCCTGGAAGCGCAACGGCTGGAAAACGGCCGACAAGAAGCCGGTGAAGAATGCCGATCTCTGGCAGCAGCTGGAGGCTGCGCGTCATCTTCACGAAGTCGACTGGCACTGGGTGAAAGGACATGCCGGACACCCGGAGAACGAGCGTGCCGACGAGCTGGCCCGTCAGGGAATGAGCCCCTTCAAGGCGGGCGCTTAAAAAACCGCGGTGCCGGCAGCACCGCGGTTGATGTTTTTTGATATGGACCGATCGGCTCAGATGACGTTGTCGATCAGCTTGCACATCGTTTCCGCACTCGATTTGTCATGCGCCGGCGGGCTTTCATCGATGTTCAGAACCTTCACGACGCCATCGTCGACGAGCATGGCATAACGCTTGGAGCGAACGCCCAGCCCGATTCCGGCACCCGTCAGATCGATATCAAGACCGATCGCCTTTGCGAACGACGCGCTATCGTCCGTCAGCATCAGGATCTTGCCCTTGGAGCCCGTTGCCTTGGCCCACTCATCCATCACGAAAACGTCGTTGACGGCGGTGCAGGCAATGGCGTCGACGCCTTTGGATTTCAGCTCGTCGGCACGCTGAATGAAACCGGGCAGGTGCTGCAAATGGCACGTCGGCGTGAAAGCTCCCGGCACAGCAAAAAGCGCAACCTTCCGCCCTTTGAACACGTCGGACGTGGTGAGCGGCTTGGGTCCACCATCCGTCATCGTCATGAACTTGGCATCGGGCAGGCTGTCGCCCGGCTTGATGGTCATTGATTTCTCCTCTTATCGAACCGCGATCGGTTAACGTCGTCCGAAGCGGAACTGGCTCCCGCCCGACTTCTATACGGCCCCGCTCACTCAGTCGATGATGAAGCGGTCTTCAGAGTGACCCTTCTCGCCCGCCATCACGACACTGACCGCAGCCCCCTTCAGGACCGCAAGATCGTCCGGGTTGGAAAAAACCAGATCGAAAGCAACCCTTTCGCCTGTAGTGCCCTGTCGCACGGGCATCGGCAGGAATCGACCGCTGTCGACGGCCAGAAACATCGCGGCCACGGAAGCATCGCCGGGAAAATCCGCAGAAAGACGAATGACGCCGGACGTGCCGGCCGGCCGCTCGACCCTGAGCCCGGTTGGATCGCCGGGCTTAAGGTCGCGTCCCGAACGAGGTACGGCATCGTAGGCCCGCTGAGCGTCCGCACCGGCAGGCGGTAGTTTGCCCGGCGGCACGGTCAGTGTGAAACGTGTCTCTGCCGGCACGCAGAGCTTTTCGCAGATGCCGTAGTTCACGCTGACATCGATCTCGACCGGTGCCGCGGCGTCAACCGGCGTAATGCGCACCGGAAAGATCGCATACTCGCGATAACCGATCACATCGCCGGCCTTGTCGCTCGATACTTTAGGAACGGGGAACAGAACGTCGGCCTTTGCGACGTTCTTCGAAGCTGTCCAGTTGAACTCGGGCGGTATGCCCCCGGCCGTTCCCGGATTGCGCCAATAGGTCTTCCAGCCCTTGTCCATCGTCATTTCGATAAAGGCCGTGACAGTACCCGGCACCGCACCGTCTACGTCGCCTGCAAACAGGCGCGCCCGGTGTCGCTCCCCGTCGATCCAGTCGGTCGCCACCTCCTGTGCCGAAGCTGGGCGGGACAGGACCGGACATGCCAGTGCGACGATGATCATCGCGAAGGCCCACGGCCGCTGCAAGCCATAGGTGCCCGGCGCACTGACAAACTTCATCATACGGACTCCGTCGGATTGTTTGACCCGGCCAGAGGAGAGCGCCGGAACATCGTCGCTTCCAGCCGTCTGAAATTGCCTGCGGCAGACCCTTCACAGATGGGGGGCCGCCACATTAGATTAAGGGAATGTCGTCGCCCAAGTCCAAGCGGTCGGCCGGCCCTCGAATGACACTCGAAGGGCAGCTGCTCGTCGCCATGCCGGTCATGACGGACAAGCGGTTTGCCCGCTCGGTCATCTATATGTGCGCGCACTCCAAAGATGGCGCCATGGGGCTCATCATCAATCATCGCGCCGACAACATCAGCTTTCCCGACTTGCTCGAGCGTCTGGGCATCACACCTCCCGGTTCCGACGACAGCATCGCACCTGATCTCATCAACCGTGACGTCTATTCCGGAGGTCCGGTCGAGACCGGCCGCGGTTTCGTGCTCCACACCGGAGATTACCACTCCAGTGAAAGCACGCTCTCGATCTCCGGAGGTATCAGTCTGACGGCGACCATCGACATCCTTAAGGCAATCGCCGCAGGAGAAGGCCCGGAAAGATCGATCCTCGCCCTGGGCTACTCCGGTTGGTCGCCGGGACAGCTCGAAAGCGAGATTCAGGCCAACGGTTGGCTCAACTGCCCCGCCGATCCGGAGATCGTGTTCGAGACCGATCTGGAACTCAAGTACGAGAGGGCCTTGGCCCGGATCGGCGTCAACCCGTCGTTCCTCGTTGGCGAGGCAGGTCACTGTTGAAGGGCACACACTTTCGATAGCCGCCCGGTGTACCTGCGTCACACAGGCTACTCGGCGGCATCGGTGTCCGGCTTGTCGGAAACCGGAGGGGCCGGGTCGTTTCGCCGGCGCCGGTTGATCCGGTCGGATCGCTGCCGGGGCCGGAGTGACCGGCGGATCAACAGCCGACGGTCCCTGCAACGGCCCGGTTGCAAGCAGGTCTGGTTGGATGGGCGGGGGCTCCACCGGCATCTGCAACGGTGGAGCAGACCTGGGCTGCGAACCGGCATCGCCCTCGATGGCGAACGACAGCGGAGGCAGCGGGTCAAGCGCAGCCGGTGCGATGACCGGTGCAGATTGCGGAACCTGCCACGCCGCCGGCATCGGCGGGTGGGCCGCGAATCCGGTCGGATGCATCGGCGGCCCCGGCATTGGCGCGGGCGGCGACGGCATGAGAGGCATCGAGCCGGCATCCAGAACCCCGAACGGAGGTTGCGGGGGACCAGGAGGCGGCGCGGGTGGCTGAGGCGGACCCGCAACAGCCACCGGCACGGGCCCGCGCGGGCGAACGTGCGCCTGCTGCTGCAAACCGCTGCGCCGAACCGGCTGTGTCGGTGGGATCTGAGCATCACCGGGAACGGCGGCGCGCTGCGAAGCAATGCCGGCCGCTTCAACGGCGACCGGCCCGGCCATGGCCGGAGCCGGCAAAACATCCTTCGCCGCGGGCGCAGCATTTGCGCCCTCGACCTTGGCGCTTGCAGTTTCAGCGCCCGCTTCTTTGGTCTTTTTCTTGGCTGCAGCCCGGAAAAGACCGCGCGGCTGAATGCGCCGCTCCGACTTCCGAACGAGCTTCAACAGCTGCATCACATCCCGTTCGTTGATCGGATCGCCATAATAAAAGCCCTGCCCGTACTCGCATTCGATCGATCTGAGGTATCCGACGTCTTCGTCGGTCTCCACGCCCTGAACGACAACCTTGCGCCCGAGTTCGTGGGTCAACGCTGTCACCGCGCGCAGCATTCCGCTGGCGACCGTTTCGGACCCGCCCGTACCGTCGAGCAAGCCTCGATCGATGCGCACCGCATCGAAGGGAAGACGGCCGAGATAGAGAAGCGACGAATAACCGGCGCAGAAATCGTCCAACACCAGTTCAGCCCCAGCGCTGCGCAGCCATTCCAGCATTTCTGCGGCATGTTCCGGGTTGTCCATCACCATTGCTTCGGGCACGCCGAGCTTCAGCGAACCCTTGACGACCTGACAGCGCGCCAGCACCTGCCGTATCTCGTGCGCCATGGCCTGATCGACCTTCAACGCCATGGGCAGATTGAAATTGACGAATAGTGCGTTATCCGCCCGCGGCAGTTCCTTCTGCCACGCGGCACATTCCTTCATCGCCTGATTGAGGACGAGATGAAGCGTCTGCGTCCACAGGTCGGCCGATCCTTCCCAATCCATGAAGCCGAATGGATTGATGAGCCCATGCTTGGGATGATCCCACCGCACCAGAGCCTCGAAACCGGCAAGCTCCTCTGTCGGCATGTAGACGATCGGCTGGTAGAGCACCCTGATCTGGTTCTTGTCGATGGCCTTTCGAATTTCGGCATCGGCGATGGCGCGTTCGTCGGGCTGCTGCCGCATCTCCGGTCGGAAGATTTCGATGCGGTCCGCTCCGCCCCGCTTCGCCCGGTACATCGCCGTTTCCGCTTCGCGCAGAAGGTCGGCCTCGGAGGCCTGATGCCCGTCGTAGATGGCAAGCCCGAGCGAACCAGTAAGGACGATCTCCTGTCCGGCAAGCTTGATCGGCGATCTGAGACTGCGGCGTACGCGTTCAGCAAGGCTGGCAAGGTCCTGGGCGGGCCGTTCCTTCAGGAGAAGGATCGCAAAACGGTCGCCGCCGGCCCGTGCCAGCGTATCTTCAGCCTCCAGATGCCGCTGAATTCGCCGCGCGACGGTCAGCAACAGGCTGTCCCCGACGACCGCTCCATAAGAGGCATTCACAGCCCTGAACTTGTCGACGTCGATATAAATCACCGTCGGCCTGATCTGTGGCTCATGACGGGCCCGCTGCATGGCCACCGCGAGACGGTCTTCCAGAAGTTGCCGGTTGGGCAGGCCGGTGAGCGAGCACTTGACGGCATCGTTCATCAGGCGCTCCTGCGCCCGCTTCGCATCCGTCACGTCGCGCAACAGCCCGACGCTTTTCACTGTGCGCCCGTCCTGGCTGGGAATGGAGGACGCCTCGATTTCGTACCAGCGGTAGGAGTTGTCCGCGTGCCTCAGGCGGAACACGCAGCGCATCTGTCCGTGATTGCGCTCTTCGTTGGAGACCAGCGACAGACGGAACCGCTCTCGGTCGGCCGGATGAATGTGCCGGCAGAAATCCTCGACCTTCGTGTTGAGTTCGCCCGGATTGAGCCCAAGAGCCGCCTCCACCGCACCGGATACCTTGATTTCGTCGCGCCGGGCGCTCCATTCCCAGACACCCGCGCCGGCCGCTTCCACAGCGACCGACCTCAACTGAAGCTCCGTCGGCGACGCGCCATAGACCGGCTCGAGCGACCGGAAGGCAAACTGCGTGACGGTAAAGCCGATCAGCAGAACGATCAGCACTAGGCCGGCGACGAGCCCCGAAACGACCATGTCGCCCGCAAGCTGGCCGGTCAGCGTCACCCCGGTACCGAAGCACCAGACGATCAGGAGGAGCCAGGTCGGTATGAGGGCGAGCGCGCGGTCCTGCCCCCGCAGAGCCAGGAACATCGTGACCATCATTCCCACGCCGGAAAGCGCGCCGAACGAAAGCCGCGCGAAGGTCGATGCTAATCGCGGATCGATGACCGCGACGGCGACGAGCGCCAGTTGCGCGACGATCCAGACGCTGAACAGCATCCGCGCGAGGCCATGCCACAATGATATGCGCAGGAAGAAATAGAGGAAGATTAGCAGGCTCGCCGCCATAGACGCTTCGGTGGCGGCCCGGTAGACCGCGTTGTTTTCCGCTTTGAGCTGGAACAGCTTGTGGAAGAAGCCGAAGTCGACGCAAAGATAGCCCAGCACGCACCACGCAACGAGTGCCGCGGCCGGAAAGATGATCTTGTGATTGGCCGCGAAAATCGCCGTCAGGAAGATCGCGAGCAACCCCGTTAGACCGAGCATCACGCCGTTGAACAACTGCCGCTCACGCACCTTGAGCTCGTAGTCGATCGGCTTCCAGACGAAGATCCGCGCGAACCGCTCCGACGATAGCTCCGCGACGTAGGTGATAGTCTGCTTCGGCTCGAGCGTGATCCGGAACACGTCGGCCCGGTCGCTCTCGATGCGTTCGGGAACGAAACCGATCGACGGCGTCACGGCCTCGATGCGGCGGGCATCGAGATCGGGCCAGATCACGCCTGAACCGATGATGGTGTAACGATCGGCCGAGATCCATCGCTCGACGGCGACATCGCTGGGATTATGCAGGGCGAATACCATCCAGCTCGGGTTGGTTCCCGATGTCGTCGCGCGGACCGAAAGACGCCCGGTGGTTCCGTCCGGATTGGCCGCCGTCTCGATCTGGAGGCTGTCGCCCCGGCCTTCGTAGAGCTCTCCGCGTGTCGTGATCTCGATGCGGCCCTGGTCCGGCGCAAGTTCGATCGTATCCAGCGCATGGGCGCGTCCGGCTGACAGCAAGACGCCAGTCAGTACGAGCAGCACTGCGGCGAGGCGACCTGCCAGCGTCAAGTCCACCCCCCGCTGTCCGTTGAGGCAACAATTCCGTACAGCAGATGATCGCGCCATTCGCCGTTGATTTTCAGGTAGCCGCGGGCATAACCCTCGCGAACGAAGCCGTTCCGCTCCAGGACGCGAATGGACGCTGTATTTTGCGGCTGCGTCGCCGCCTCAAGACGGTGCAGATGAAGATCGCGAAAGCTGACTGAGACGATAGCTCCCAGCGCCTCCGTCATGAAGCCTTGGCCTGTTTCCGACCGGCCGAGCCAATAGCCGATCGACGCCGACTGGGTGACGCCACGCTGAACGTTGGTGAGTGCAATTCCCCCGACGATACGCCCGTCTTCACCGTCGAGCACAAGGTAAGCATAACCCTGATCGGCCCGCGCTTCGCGCTGATGATGGCGCACGCGCCGTTTGAAGCCCGATTTCGTCAGATCGTCCCGCGGCCAGGCCGGCTCCCATGGCTGCAGGTGCGCCCGGCTCTCGGCGCGCAACTCCGCCCAAGGGCCATAGTCCGAAAGTTGCGGTGCCCGCAAAACAATCCGGCGGCCGCGAATCATGGGCGGCACGTCAGACACGAGGCTCGATCTCAGGAAAGCCATGGGCTGCATATCCTGCGGGTCTTCAAGCCACTCGCGCGAGCCGCTCACCGGCACGGGCTGCCAGATCATCGCTCTTTCGACCCGCTCCGACAACAGCGACCGAGGCTTCCTTGCGGCGCAGCATGGCCGCAACGTTCTGGATATCCAAAGCCGTTACGCGATCGACGGAAGCCAGAATTTCAGAGGTGTCCAGCACCCGCCCGTGCAGCAATATTTGCCGCGCCATTTGTTCCGCCCGGGCCGAACTCGATTCCAGGCTCATCATGAGGCCGGCCTTCAGCTGGGCTTTTGCCCGCTGAATTTCCGCTTCGGCCGGCCCCGTGGCCGCCATTCGGTCGATTTCGTCGCTCACCACGTCGATCAGCTCCCCGACCATACCGGCGCCCGTCGCCGCGTGAACGGCAAACAGCCCGCTGTCCTTAAGTCCCCACGCCGTCGAATAGATCGCGTAACACAACCCTCGCCTCTCCCGGACCTCCTGGAACAGGCGCGACGACATTCCCCCACCGAGCAGCCCGGATAGCACCTGGGCCGCAAAAAACGCCGGATCGCGGTAGGACGGCGCCTCAAATCCCAGAACGAGATGCGCCTGCTCGAATTTGCGCCGACTCGCGCGCACGCCGCCAGCATACGCCGCCGCTTCCTCCACCCCCGGTCCGGCATTAGTCAGCCCCCCGAATAGGGCTTCAGCGTGGCGGACGGCATCTTCGTGGCGGATAGCGCCGGCTCCTGCCAGCACCATGCCCCGCGGATGATACCTTTCGGCGAGAAAATCCTTCAATTGGGACCGCGAAATCGCCTTCACGCTCTCGGGCGTTCCCAGGATCGTCCGCCCGGCTGGCTGATTGGGAAATGCCGCGTCGTGAACCAGATCGAAGGCAATGTCGTCGGGGCTGTCGAGAGTTCCGGCAATCTCCTGCAGGATGACCTCGCGCTCCTTCTCCAGTTCCTCGTCGGCAAAAGTCGAGTTCTGCAGAATGTCTGACACGATCCCGAGCGCGACACCCTCGTCGCCCTTCAGCACCCGTGCGAAGTAGGCGGTCGTCTCGAGACCCGTCGCCGCATTCAATTCGCCGCCGACCGCCTCGATTTCTTCCGCGATGGCTTGTGTGGACCGGGTCGCCGTTCCTTTGAACGCCATATGCTCCAGCATGTGCGACAGGCCGTGTTCGTCCCGCCGCTCGTGACGCGCGCCGGCGTCGACCCACATACCCAGTGCGCTTGTTTCCAGATGCGTTGCTGTTTCAGTAACGACGGTCAGGCCGTTACCGAGACGCGTGATTTCCACCGTCATGCCGGCGCCCCGGCGGCACGCGACACCTGTTCCACGAAGGTCTGGACCTCCTTCAGGTCGTTCCCAAGTACGGGATAGCGCTCCGGATCCGTCATCAGCGAATTCAGCCGGGGTGGCAGGCCGGGCCGCAATCCCGTGATGCTTTGCATGGCATCGGGGAACTTCGCGGGATGAGCCGTCGCAAGCACCACCCGCGCGGTAACTTCGCTCACATGCCCATCGAGTGTAGCCTTGGCCGCGAAGACCCCGCACGCCGTGTGCGGATCGAGCAGATAACCGCTTGCCGACAAGGTATCCCTGATCGTGCGCGCCACCTCTTCCTCGCCCGCCGCACCTGCGCCGAACTCCTCGCGCAGCCGCGCGGCCTGCTCGCGCGAGAGTTCGAAGCGGCCACTCTGTGCCAGCATCTGCATCTGTCGGGCCACAAGTTCTGCATCCCCACCGGCGGCGGCATACAGATAACGCTCGAAATTCGAGGAAATCTGAATGTCCATCGAAGGCGAAGACGTCGCGACCACGCCGCGCATCTCGTAGCTGCCCGTCTCCAGCGTGCGCGGCAGGATGTCGTTCTGGTTCGACCCGATGACCAGCCGCTCGACCGGCAGCCCCATGCGTTGCGCCACGTATCCCGCGAAGATATCGCCGAAGTTACCCGTCGGCACCGAGAATGCGATCCGCCGGTGAGGCGCACCCAGCGCCGCCGCAGCGACGAAATAATAGGTCACCTGGGCCACGATCCGGCCCCAGTTGATCGAATTGACGCCGGAAAGGCTCACACGATCCCGGAAGGGATGGTCGTTGAACATCGCTTTCACGAGAGCCTGGCAGTCGTCGAACGTCCCCTTGATGGCAACGGCGTGAACGCTTTTCTCCTTCGGCGTGGTCATCATGCGCCGCTGAACATCGGACACGCGTCCATCCGGGAACAGGATCACGACGTCGACCCGCTCCGACGATCGGAACGCCTCGATCGCCGCACCGCCGGTATCGCCCGAGGTGGCTCCCACGATGGTTGCCCGCCGCCCGCGCATGGCCAGCACATGATCCATGAGCCGCGCGAGCAGTTGCATGGCAACATCTTTGAACGCCAGCGTCGGGCCATGAAACAATTCGAGGACGAACGTCTTCGGGTCGATCTGGACGAGCGGCGTCGTGGCGGGATGTCCGAAGCTCGCATAAGCGGCCTCTGCCATCCCTTGCAGTTGCGTTCGCGTCAGCGCGCCACCCGTAAAGGGCAGGATCACCTCGACGGCGACGTCCGCGAACGGCCGGCCCGCAAACGATGCGATGGTTTCCCGGCTGAGGCTTGGCCAGGTTTCGGGGAGATAAAGTCCGCCGTCACGGGCGAGGCCGGCCAGCAGCACGTCGTCGAACCCGAGAACAGGCGCACGGCCTCTGGTGGAAATGTATTTCACGTCGATCGAGCTTCCGAATGAAACGAAGGGCGCCGCACGCAACGCGCACCCGCGGCGCAGTCGCAAAACCCTAAGCCTCGGAAAGGGCCTGAACAAGACCGCTCGGCTGGTGTTGTAGGCGCTTACGCGTCCCTTCCGCCGGCTGGTCGCAACCGGCCGGCCACATAGACGGCAAAGATGGCGAGCAGCGCCGCGGCCAGACCGAACCAGGTCAGGGCATATTCGAGATGCCGGTTAGGAAGCCTCAATTCGGTCACGCCACCCTTTGGCCACCCGCCCGGCGCCGCGCCCTCCGCATCGATGAACAGCGGGATCACCTCCGTCGGCCGCGAACCGGCCGGGAACGCGGCATCGATCATGCCTTCGAAATCCCGCCAGAACCAGATATTCGCCTTGGGCTCGTTGTCGGGTACGAAACGTCCGCGTTGTGCCGGCAGTCGAATAAGGCCGTCCACCTCGGTTTCGCCCTGGATCTGCCCCTCGGAGCGCAAAGCAGGGTCCTTCAGGCTGTCCGGCACAAACCCACGATTGACGATCAGCGTGGCCTGCGGACTGGTCAACACGAACGGCGTGTAGACATGCACCCCGGCACCCAGCCGCGGGTCCGGCGAATACAGGAACATCTCCTTGTCGTTGAGGTAACGGCCGCTCAGCGAAACGTGCTTGTATTCCAGTTCACTCCATCCGCCGGGCATATGGCCAGCCGCCTGGGCGAGCGCCTGATCGATCGGCACGGCCGGCGCCGAAGCCCGCTCCGCGATCGCGGCGAGCAGGCCCTCCTTCCAGCGCAACCGTTCCAACTGCCACATGCCGAGGCCCATCAGAACCGGGAGAGCCAGCGCCACCATTATGGTGGGCACCAGCAGTCTTTTCTCGCGAAGTGCCGTTAGCATGGACGATTCAACCTTGCGCTAGCGCGCCAGCCGGCCTTCTTCGGCCTTGTGCTTGTACTGAAGGGCGATCAGCAGAGCCTTGAGAAAGCGCAACAGGCCGAGCGCGAAAACGGGAGTGACGATCCCCCACAGAACCATGTGAACCCAGAGCGGCGGCCCGAACGCGAACTCGAACCACAGCGCGGCGCCGAGAACCAGAAAACCCAGAATGAAGATTGCGAACACCGCCGGTCCGTCGCCCGTATCAATGAACGCATAATCGAGCCCGCAATCGCTGCACTGATCTCGCAGAACGAGAACCTGACGGAAGAGAGGCCCCTCCCCACAACGCGGACAGCGCGCCATGACGGCACTATGCATCACCGACGAGTGTTGTTCGGCCATGAGGGCGATCCCTTTGAAGCGGCAAGGGCGGCCCGAACGAGCCGCCCCCCGTAATTCATCCGCAGGTTTGCGAACGTCAGTGAGCGAGGTGCTGCGCGATCTCCCCTGCACCCCACACGTAAATGCAGGCGAAGAGGAACAGCCAAACCACGTCGACGAAGTGCCAGTACCAGGCCGCCGCTTCGAAACCGAAGTGCTGCTTCGGCGTGAAGTGGCCCTTCATCGCCCGCAGCAGACAGACCAGCAGGAAGATGGTGCCGATGATCACGTGCGCGCCGTGGAAGCCCGTCGCCATGAAGAACGTCGAACCGTAGGAATGGCCGGCGAACGTGAAGGCTGCGTGGCCATATTCGACGTACTGGAGCACCGTGAACGTCGCGCCGAGCAGAACGGTCAGAACGAGACCGATGATCAGCTGGCTGCGGTTGTTCTTGAGCAGCGCATGGTGGGCCCACGTCACGGTGCAGCCCGACAGCAGAAGGATAAGCGTGTTGACCAGCGGAAGTCCCCACGGATCGAACGTATGCTTGAAGTTGCCTTCCGCGGGCGCGCCCGTTGCCGGAATGGTGGCTTCCGTCATTTCGATCGGCACCGGCGGCCACTGCCCTCCGATGACTTCGTTACGCTTCACCATCCCGATCGCCTGCTGGACGTTGTCGAGATTGTAGGTCCCGTTGGGGAACAGAGCGACGTCGAAGTAGGCCCAGAACCAGGCCACGAAGAACATCACTTCCGAGGCGATGAACAGCAGCATGCCGTACCGCTGATGGATCTGGACCACGGGGGTATGCTGGCCCGTTTCCGCTTCGATCACGACATCGCGCCACCACATGAACGCCACGGCGGTCAGCGCCAGCATCCCGGCCGCGAAGACGCCCGGACCGTGAAGACCGAACAGCCCCGCGCCGCCGCCCGTCGAACGCATCCAGACGATGGCTCCGATGGCGGAAACGAAGGCCGAGACCGATGCGAGAATCGGCCATGGGCTCGGATTGAGCAGGTGGTAGTCGTGTTGGTTGGCATGCGTTGAGGCCATGGTCGTCTTCCCCGTCGTCTCTTGTTGCATCCGGACCTCCGGATTTTCACTTCCAGCCCGGCGTTGACCGCCGTGCCGCAATTCTAACTTCTATTCTCTTTCACCGTATCCACCGACGCCTGCCCTGCGGCCTTCCCGCCCTCGACGGGATAGAAGGTGTAGGACAGCGTAATCTCCTTGATCCGTGACGATTCCGGGTCCTTCACGAGACCCGGATCGACAAAAAATGAAACCGGCATCTCGACAGACTGTCCGGGCTCCAGGGTCTGCTCCGTGAAGCAGAAGCACTCGATCTTGCTGAAGTAGAGCCCAGCGGAATCGGGAGCGACATTGAATGTCGCGGTCCCGGTTATCTTGCGATCCGTCGTGTTCGTCGCTCGGTAGAACACAAGCATGTTCTCCCCTACGTGCGCTTCAACGGTACGCTGCAACGGTTCGAAAGACCAACCGAGCTTTGGCGAAACGTTCGCATCGAAGCGCACGGTTACGGTGCGGTCCAAAACCACGTCCGGCGCCTTCGATGCCCGTTGCGTCGTGCCCCCGAGGCCCGTGACCTGGCAGAACATCTGATAAAGAGGCACTGCCGCGTACGACATGGCGGCCATGGTCATGACGCCACCGACACACAACAGCGCCACCTTGGTGTCGCTTCTGCGCGATGCGCGGGACTGGGTCACGGGATGATCGCTCGTCAAATCGGCAGCCTCGTTTCAGATCGCACGATTGGCGACGTTTCCACCCAGATGTACGATTGTGGCCGCGTAGAACATGGCCACGAGGAAACCGAGCCCCAGCGCAATCGCGATCGAACGGGCGCGCCGGCGCTTGGCTTCGGCTGCAGCGCGGGCTGCCTCCGTCACAACCGGGCTGGACATGTCATTCATCACTACGAGTCCTTTCAAGCCAGGATGCGATTCGCAGCGCCCTCGACAACGAGGATCGCAAACAGCGCATAGAGATACAGGATCGAAAACCAGAAAAGGCGCTTGCATGCCTTGTCGGCCTCGCGGCCCTCCGTGATCCGCCAGACATCGAAGGCGAGCCAGAGGAAGATCGCGCCCAGCACGACCGAGGCCACCCCATAGGCGATGCCCGCGAACCCAAGGACGGACGGCAGGACGGCGAGCGGAACGAGGATGAGCGAATAAAGGATGATCTGCTTGCGCGTCTCATGCGGACCCGCAACCACGGGCAGCATCGGCACGCCGACGCGCTCATAGTCCCGCAGACGCAGCAGGGCGAGCGCCCAGAAGTGCGGCGGCGTCCACATGAAGATGATCAGGAAGAGAAGAATGCTCTCCACGCTCACCGAGCCGGTCACCGCAGCCCACCCGATCATGGGTGGGAAAGCCCCGGCCGCGCCTCCGATGACGATGTTCTGTGGCGTCCGTCTCTTCAGCCACATCGTGTAGATGACGAGATAGAAAAAGATCGTGAAGGCCAGAAGCGCACCGGCCACCCAGTTCACGAGAACGCCGAGCGTGAGGACGGAAATGACCGAAAGTACGCCGCCGAACTGAAGCGCCTCATTCGGCGTAACCCGCCCGCGCGGTATCGGTCGAGCCGCAGTGCGCGCCATGTTCTCGTCGATGTCGGCGTCGTACCACATGTTGAGCGCGCCCGAGGCGCCCGCTCCAAACGATATGGCGATGATGGCGATCAGGCCGATCACGGGGTGAATGGGGCCGGGCGCGACCAGCATTCCGGCGACGGCCGTCAGGATGACGAGAGTCATCACACGCGGCTTCATCAGCGTCACGAAATCCCCGACGCTGGGTTCGAGAAGCTTCAGCGATTCTGCGCTCTGAGCATTGGCTCCGGCGGTGGTCATCCTGCCTGCTTTCCGTTTCCAAGACCGCGAAGCCGGCGCGCGGCTCTGATGGTCTCTTGGCCCGCGCCCGGGCGTTTCCTCTAGGCCGTCCCCACAATGCCTGCCCGGTTCTGCGGCCGGGATTTCAGATCATGCGGGTCAGGCCCGGCCGGAAGAACCGGCCGGGCCACTTTCGTTTCAGTGACGGTCCGAAGTCGCGGCGATCCGCGGCAGCGTCTCGTATGCATGGAAGTTCGGCGGCGAAGGCAACGTCCACTCGAGGGTCGTCGCGCCTTCACCCCACGGATTGCCGGCAGCCTTCTCCTTGCGGGCAAAGGCGACCGCGAGACCGATGAAGAAGAACACCGTACCTGCCGCGGTGATGTAGGAACCGATCGACGAGATCGAGTTCCAGAACGCAAAGGCATCGGGATAGTCGGCGTAGCGGCGCGGCATGCCCGCGGCTCCGAGGAAGTGCTGCGGGAAGAACAGCACGTTGGCACCCACAAACGTGGTCCAGAAGTGCAGCTTGCCCCAGAATTCCGAGTACATGTAGCCGGTCATCTTCGGGAACCGGTCCAGAAGTGCAGCTTGCCCCAGAATTCCGAGTACATGTAGCCGCTCATCTTCGGGAACCAGTAGTACCAGCCCGCGAAGATCGAGAACACCGCGCCGAGCGACAGCTTCCGAGTACATGTAGCCGGTCATCTTCGGGAACCAGTAGTACCAGCCCGCGAAAATCGAGAACACCGCACCCAGCGACAGGACGTAGTGGAAGTGCGCAACGACGTAGTAGGTGTCATGCAGCGCGCGATCGACGCCCGCGTTCGAGAGCATCACGCCCGTCACTCCACCGACGGTGAAGAGGAAGATGAACCCGAGTGCCCAGACCATTGGCAGGCGGAACTGGATCGAACCACCCCACATGGTCGCGATCCAAGAAAAGATCTTCACGCCGGTCGGGACCGCGATGACCATCGTCGCGAAGACGAAATAGGCCTGTGTGTTCACCTTCATGCCGGCCGCGTACATGTGGTGCGCCCACACGATGAAGCCGACGACACCGATGGCGACCATGGCGTAGGCCATGCCGAGGTAACCGAACACGGGCTTACGCGAGAAGGTCGCCACGATGTGGCTGACGATGCCAAAGCCCGGCAGGATGAGAATGTACACCTCGGGGTGGCCGAAGAACCAGAAAAGATGCTGGTAGAGCAGCGGGTCGCCGCCGCCGGCCGGATTGAAGAACGTCGTACCGAAGTTCCTATCCGTTAGAAGCATCGTGATCGCGCCGGCCAGGACCGGGAGCGACAACAGCAGCAGGAACGCGGTGATCAGAACGGCCCACACGAATAGCGGCATCTTGTGCAGCGTCATGCCAGGTGCGCGCATGTTGAAGATGGTGGTGATGAAGTTGATCGCACCCAGGATCGATGAAGCACCCGCGATGTGCAGTGATAGGATCGCGAAGTCCATGGCTGGCCCGGGATGGCCAGAAGTCGACAGAGGCGCATAAACCGTCCAGCCAGCGCCGACACCATGCATCCCGGTCGGCCCCTCGACGAACATCGAGATGACCAGCAGGGTGAGCGCGGCCGGCAGTAGCCAGAACGAGATGTTGTTCATGCGCGGGAACGCCATGTCGGGCGCGCCAATCATCAGCGGCACGAACCAGTTGCCGAACCCGCCCATCGTCGCCGGCATCACCATGAAGAACACCATGATGAGACCGTGACCGGTCACGAACACGTTGTAGAGGTGCGGGTTGGAGAAATACTGCATGCCGGGCTCTTGCAGTTCGAGCCGGATGCCGATGGACAGAGCACCGCCGATGATTCCGGCGATCATAGCGAAGATGAAGTAGAGCGTCCCGATGTCCTTGTGGTTCGTGGAGAACAGCCAACGGCGAATGCCGGTCGGCGCGTGGTCATGATGATCGTCGGCGTGTGCCGCAGTGCTACCCATGGTCTTCGACCTTCTCGTCTCGGGTTATGATCTGTTTCGGGTCGTCAGCCGGAACCGCGCTCAACCGCCGTTCCGGCACTGTGTCTCAGCGCGTTTCGGAGGCGTCGGCGACCGATTTGACGCCCGCCTGCTGCAGCGCCACGCGGTCGGTGATCTCCTTGGCCTTCTTCTTGTCGCCCGCCTTCATCGCGCCCGACCACTGATCGTAGACATCCTGGCTGACGACGCGCACTGCGATCGGCATGAAGGCGTGGTTCATGCCGCAGAGTTCGGAGCATTGGCCGTAATAAATGCCTTCGCGCTCGGCGCGGAACCACGTCGCGGTCAACCGGCCCGGCACCGCGTCGATCTTCGATCCGAACGAAGGGATGGTCCAGTTATGGATCACATCGTTCGACGTCACGAGCATGTGCACGACCTTGTTCACCGGCACCAGGATCTCGTTGTCGACCGAAAGAAGACGCGGCGCGGGCACGCCGGTCTTTGCCTTCTCGGCGACTTCTTCATCGGTCAGCATGTTCGAAGTGACGATGAACGACTTATCCTCCGCCGTATTGCCGGGATACTCGTGCTCCCAGAACCAGGCGTTGCCGATCGCCTTGATCGTCACATCCGGCTTCGGGAAAGTGTATTGAAGCATCAGGAGCTTGAACGACGGGATGGCGATCGCTACGAGGATCAGGATGGGCACCACCGTCCAGGCCACTTCGAGGAACGTGTTGTGCGTAGTCTTCGACGGCACGGGGTTCTTCGACTCGCGGAAGCGCACCATCACGTAGACCATCAGCGCCAGCACGAAGAGCGAGATCGCGATGATGATGATGTTCACGAAGTCGTAGAACGAATGGATGCTGTGCGCCACTTCCGTGACCGCGCTCTGCAATCCGATCTGCCCCGGCACCGATTGACCATATGACGTTTCCGCCAGAGCCGGATCAACAGCTACGCTAAGTGCGCCAGCGGCCATCAAGGCCGCAAAAGCCAGAAGACCTGGCGATTTCCAAGTGCCTGTCGTCATTCCATTCGCTCCCCAGATCGGCCCGGTTCGCGCCGGGCCTCGTGATCGATGAGGGGAACTGTCATTACCTCGGGCTGTCCCGAGTGCGGCGAGGGCGGCAGTAGGCCTGTTCAGCGCTCTCTCAATGGAGCCGCGCTTTCATCCGATCCTGCCCTCGATGCCCGAATGGCCTGCGAAAACTCTGAACGCTTCGCCCGTCAGTAGGGCACCTAAACTCCAGGTGCGACGATCTTCCCCTTCGTCGTCTACAGATCAACCGCCATCACGAGCTTAAGTCAAGTTTTTTGCGGCAATTTCCCGCACGAAGTCATCCACACTTCAGACGGCAACTCGCAAGTTGACGTTACTTCAGATGAGTTCTCCTAATCTGTTGAAATCGTCTCGTTTCGGCCCCTTTCCTGAGAGACGCAGGTCAAACTGGCGAAAGGCGCCGGCGCCCGCACGTCGACTTGCCCGAGCAAAATCGAGCATCGCCTGTGCGCCCGTGTCGCGTCTGGCGCAGCGGGCTTCAGGAAGATAGATGACCGATGACAAAACTGGCGACCCACGATGTTGCGCCGCGGAAGAGAAGCCGTAATGCGGCCGCGCTTGCACTTCTGCTTCTGATAATTGCCCCCCACCCCCGACCGGCGGTCGCTCAGGCAACCAAGAACCCTGAGATGTCGGACGGCACGGTGAAGGCGCAACACGGCGATTGGCAGGTCGTGTGCAAACCGCCGCCGCCCGGCGCCAAGAACGAGGTCTGCGCGCTGGTGCAAAGCGTCACCGCGGAGGACCGCCCCAACGTCGGGCTCACCGTCTACTTCCAGAAGTTTTCCCAAGGGATGCGCGTCCTGCGCGTCTTCGCGCCCGTCGGCGTGCTTCTCCCTCCGGGCATAGGTCTCAAGATCGACAACGCCGACGTCGGCCACGCGCCCTACCTGCGCTGCCATACGTTCGCCTGCTATGCGCAGGTGACGCTGGACGACAAACTGATTTCGCAGTTTTCCAACGGCAAGACCGCCATCTTCATCATCTTCCAGACAGAAGAAGCCGGCATCGGGATTCCGCTGTCGCTGAACGGCTTCAGCCAGGCACTCGCAGCGCTTCCCTGATCGGCATAGCCCGGTCACGCCTTGCCGTTGACCGCCGCAGCAAGGCGGACACTGCCCGCCTTGCTGGCGTTTGCCGGCGGCGGATGCGCTGCGACCGGTTTCGGAAATGTCACCGGAGCCGAGGGCGGGACAGCCGCGGCTTGCGCCTGCGGCAGAGCCGCAAACATCTCGCTCCAGGCGTTTGCAATCCGGGTCGTCGCATCCTGATACTGGCCCATCGCCGTCTGCCAGAACAGCATCTGCTCATTGACAAGGTCGCTATGGGTCCGGCAGCGCGACAACCGCTGCGGAATACTGAGATAGGCCTGCGCCCGGCGGCTGGCGAGCCGGATCAATTCCACCTGCTGAACGGTCAGCGCCTTCATCGGTCCAAATCCGGCCGACATCCCTTCAAGCATCTGCTTGGGATCAAGCATCAACGGATCGAACGGCTTGGCGGCAAAGGTCTGCGTGCCGAGCCAATCGTGCAGGTGAGGATTGTTGGGGGATGGCTTGTCCATAACGCGGGTTACCTCTCGCTCTTCGCGCTTCCACGAGCGCCGCTCCGGAGCGTCCGGACCAACTCTTATTTTATCATCATTGCCGAAATCTCAACCCGCCGCCCGATGAAAACGCAGGCGGATGTAATTTCTACTTAAGATTGAATACAAACACCAAATGCGCAACCCAATGATGTATATGGGCAATCATAGTAAAAATTGATTTGACGACGGATGAACCGCTGACAATTTGATCGCCGTTCAGTAATGCGTGGTCGAGTGTGCGTATGCGGGGGCGGAAGCGACAGCCGGTCCGTTGCGGACCCTGTTGGATGATGGTGGCGGCCGTTCTCGCGGTCACCGCCCACGTCACAACTCCTGCAACGGCGGACGATGACCGCTCACCCTGGCGAGAAGTCTGGAAGTGGCGGGAAACTTGGTCCGGCGTCGATGTCGCCAGGGACAACTGGCTCATCTACTCGGGCACGACCGTTGCACCGTTCGGACACATCCACGAGTCTGGCCCGCGCCTCAGGGCCGCAGGCGGCTTTGGCCAATACGCCTACGCGGGCAATCGCAGCACCGACGGCTCCCTGGAGATCCAGACTTTCGAAGCCGCCACGTATTTCGGAGAGGTCCTGATCGGTTACCTCGAGCGCTTCGGCCCCCTCACCGCCAAAGCCTTTGCCGGCGCAGCGTACCTTGCGCACGACATTTCTCCCGGCGACCCAGATAATCTCGTCAGCGGCGATGAGATTGGGCTCAAGGGCGTCATCGAACTCTGGTTCGATATCGATGATATCGGCTTCGTTTCGTTCGACGCGACCTGGAACACAGCCTTCGACACCCGCAGCGCACGCTCCCGGATCGGCGCGAATGTAACACCCGGCCTAAGCGCCGGCCTCGAGGCGTGGCTGAACCTCGACGCGCAGAGCGACTGCGACCTCGGGTGGGACGACACCGCGGACTGTCATGAGGATGATCAAACCGATTTGCTCGACTACACGCGGGCCGGTCTCTTCGTGCGCTACGTTTGGGACGACGGCGAAATCTCGCTTTCGGGCGGCGTCTCCGGCGGCAGCTTCCAGTCGGCCGGCGACGCGCCGCCCGAACCCTACGCGACACTGAATTGGATCACGCAATTCTAGCACGGCGAGATCGCGCCACTCTGCCAGTGGGATTGCGCCGGGATTCCCGCTAACACTGCGCGCAGACGAGATCTCAGTGAGATGATCCATGCACCGACCCGTCCTGCTTGCCATCTTGGCGGCGGCCTCTCTTGCCGAGCAATCCGCCACGAAGTCTGCGCATGCCGCTAAATCATGCAGCGATATCTCGATTTCGGCCCGCGGCGAGCCGGCCCGCTTCATGTGGCTCGCCAAAACCAAGGCTCGCGCCAATTGGCGAAGAAAGGTGCGTGCGACGCCGGGCTTGGGCACTGACTATGCCAATTGGGGTTCCGCCGAAACGAGCGATGAACGCTGCATCACGGGCGAGGACGGAACCGTCTGCGTCTTCACGGGATACCCCTGCAAGCGCTGAACGTGATCGCCTGCCAACCGGTCTTTGAAGGTCCCGCGCAGGAAGCCACCCCACCTCACCCCGCGGCCACCTTCCCTTTGTTGGACCTCCGCCCCTCCTGAAGTTCCGCCCCCCAAAGGGCGCCTCCCCCTGACAAGGCGGGGCGTCACCGGCCGCAACCCGGTACTCCGCGCCCGGCGGCCGGCTTCCCGAAGGGGAGTCGCCGGGACGCAACCCGTACTCCGCGCCCGGCGGCCGGCTTCCCGAACGAGGGTCGCCGGGACGCAACCCCGTACTCCGCGCCCGGCGGCCGGCTTCCCGAAGGGGAGTCGCCGGGCGCAACTCAAAAAGAACAATCATTCAGCTTGACGGACATAGCCAGCTGGTCCAAATAAAACGAGCGTTCGTTTTGATATCGATCGGTGCCATGATGCAATCGGAACCCGGGCCCGCGAGGATCTAATGCCGAGACTGAAACCCGACACGCAGCGTGCCCGCCGCGAGAACATTCTCGACGCGGCCGAGCGGTGTTTCTCACGCTCTGGTTTTCACGCAACCAGCATGCAGGACATCTGCCGGGGAGCGGGCGTGTCTCCAGGTGCGCTCTATATTTACTTCCGGTCCAAGGAAGACCTGATCGCGGGCATCGCCGAACGCAATCGCCAGGATTTCCAATCGCGCTTCGCCAAACTCGCTGAAGCAGCAGATTTCTTCGCGGCTCTCGAAGCCATCGGCAAGGCCTACTTCGTCGAGGACGAACCGGAGCGCCGCCAGATCTGCCTGGAGATCGGGGTCGAGTCCACGCGCAGCGCCCAAATCGGTGAAATTCACCGCTCCGTCGATGAATACGTCCTGTGCAGTTTCCAGTCGCTCTTCCAGCGAATGATCGACGACGGGCGCATTCGCCCCGCTCTGGAGTCCGCGGCGCTGGCACGCATCTTCATGGTCATTGGCGACGGGCTTTTCTGGCGCAGCGGCGTCGATCGCCAGTTCGATCTGGCAAAGACGATCCCCGATTTCGTGGCCGTCATCCGGCAACTTTTGAACCCCGTCGAAGACGCCGGCGCACAACCGGCGGGAATCGTGGAGGCAGCAGAGTGACGCGTTCAAGCCTCATCAAAACCGGCATCGCCACGGCGGTCGCCGTCGCTGTTTGGTGGACCGGAGCGTACCAACCGCTCGTGGACCTGCTCGCGCATCGCAAGCCGAAGGCTGAAAAGGCGATCGCAGTGGCGCCACCGTCCGTTACCGTGAGCCGCGCCGCCCCTGCGGATTTCGTGGAAACGGTCCTCGTGACGGGATCGCTCATTCCTCGGGAAGAAGTTCTCGTTGCGCCGGAAGTCGAGGGCCTGCGAATTCTCGAATTGCGCGTCGACCAGGGTGACCGGGTCAAAAAAGGCGACATTCTCGCCGTGCTGGAGACAACCGCGCTCGATGCGCAACTGGCGCAGAATGCAGCCAATATGGAACGCGCCACCGCAGCTATTGCACAGGCCAACAGCCAGATTGTGGAAGTTGAAGCACGCCTCACGGAAGCCGAAGCCCAATTGGAACGAGCCAAGCCGCTGTCCGAGCAAGGCTACCTCTCCGGCAGCACGCTCGACCAGCGGACGGCGGCCAAGCGTTCACTTCAAGCGCTTCTTGTCTCCGCCCAAGGCGGCCTCAAGGCTGCCGAGGCCGAGAAGCTTCAGCTGGAAGCGGCCCGCCGCGAACTGGAATGGCGCCGTTCGCGCACGGATGTGCGGGCGCCGGTCGACGGCATCATCTCACGGCGATCCGCTCACATCGGTGCAATCGCAACGGCTGTCGGAATCGCGGCCGGAGATCCGATGTTCCGCATCGTGCAGAATGGCGAGATCGAGTTGAACGCCGAAGTCGAGGAATCGCAGATCCGCAAGGTTGAGCCCGGCCAGTCTGTCTCGATCACCGTGGCGGACGGCAACAACGTCACCGGCAAGGTCCGTCTCGTCTCACCGGAAGTCGACAACACCACGCGATTGGGCCGCGTTCGCGTCTTCATCGGCGCCGACGAAAGACTGCGTGTCGGTACGTTCGCGAGCGGCCTGATCGAGACCGCGCGCGAGCACGGGCTGGCCGTCCCGGTTTCTGCGGTCAGCACCTCGGCAGGCCAGTCGAGTGTGCTCGTCCTCGACGGCGATGTCGTTCGAGAACGTTCGATCCGGACCGGTTTGGCTTCCGGCGGCCTGGTTGAAGTCATGAGTGGATTGACCGACGGCGATCGCGTGATCACGCGGGCGGGAACGTTCCTCAAAGACGGTGACGTGGTCCGGCCGGTCGAGACAGACACCCGCGCGGTGAGTGAAGCCAAATGAGTGCGTCATCGTCCGGCATCAACTTTTCGGCTTATTCAATTCGCCGTCCGTTACCGGCGATCCTGCTCTTTGTGGTGCTGATCTTTCTCGGCATCATGAGCTTCAAGTCGCTGCCGGTCACTCGATTCCCGAATATCGACGTTCCGCTCGTCCAGGTCACGATCAACCAATCCGGTTCCACGCCTGCCGAACTGGAGACGCAGGTCGCCAAGCTGGTCGAAGACGCCGTTGCAAACATCACCGGCGTGAAGCATCTGATCACCACGCTGAGCGACGGCACATCCACGACGGCGATCGAATTCCGCCTGGAGATCGATACCGACCGCGCATTAAATGACGTCAAGGACGCCATAGAGAAAATCCGGCCTGAGCTTCCCCGGACGATCGACGAGCCGATCATTCAACGCATCGACGTCGAAGGGCAGGCGATCATGGCCTTCGCGGCCGTCTCGCCCGGCATGACGCTCGAGCAACTCTCCTGGCACGTCGACGACGTCATCAAGCGCGAACTTCTGGTCGTCAAAGGCGTCGGCCGGGTTGAACGCTACGGCGGCGTGAAGCGCGAAATCCGCGTTCTCCTCGACCCCGACCGGCTCCTCGCTTACGGCGTGACCGCCGCGGACATCAACCGTCAGATCCGAGCCACCAACCTCGATGTCGGGTCCGGACGTGGCGAGGTCGGCAAGCAGGAACAGGCCATCCGCATCCTGGCCGGAGCCAAAACGGTTGCAGAACTCGCCGATACGAAAATCGCCATCTCCGGCGGCCGCTACGTGCGGTTGTCCGATCTGGGCCGCGTCCTCGATGACGCCGAGGAAGCACGCTCATTCGCGCGTCTCGATGGCCAGCCCGTCGTCTCATTCTCCGTGTTCCGCTCGAAAGGTGCGAGCGAGCTTTCCGTAGCCGAGGCTGTTGAAAAGAAGCTCGCGCAACTACGCGAACGCCACCCCGAAGTAACACTCAGCAAGATCGACGACGCCGTCGCGTACACACGTGGAAACTATGAAGCGGCGATGACGACACTGATTGAAGGCGCCCTTCTCGCCGTCATCACAGTCTTCATCTTTCTTCGTAATGCCCGAGCGACTCTGATCACGGCGATCGCCCTGCCCTTGTCGGCCATCCCGACATTCTGGGCCATGAGCCTGATGGGCTTTTCGCTCAATCTCGTGTCGCTTCTCGCGATCACGCTCGTGACCGGCATTCTCGTCGATGACGCCATCGTGGAGATCGAGAATATCGTTCGCCACATGCGCATGGGTAAATCACCCTATCGCGCCGCAATGGAAGCTGCCGACGAAATCGGCCTGGCGGTCATCGCCATTACGCTCACCATTGTCGCGATCTTTGCGCCCGTCTCGTTCATGGGCGGCGTTGCCGGGCAATATTTTCGTCAGTTCGGCCTGACGGTTGCGGTCGCCGTTCTCTTCTCCCTGCTCGTCGCGCGACTGATAACACCCATGATGGCCGCTTATCTGATGCGGCCAGTCGCACCGCACGACCATGAGAACAGCCTCGTGATGCGTGGATACCTGCGCTTCCTCGCGGCGACACTCCGGTGGCGCTACGTCACGCTGATTGCCGGCCTCGCCGTGTTCGCGGGGTCGGTCTACGCAACGGCCATACTGCCGACGGGGTTCATTCCCGACGAAGACACCTCGCGCGTCGTGATCTCGGCCGAGTTGCCTCCTGGCGCCCGGCTGGAAGACACCCGCGCCATGACCGATGAGATAACGCGCCGCCTCAAACAGCTCCCGGAAGTTGCCACCGTATTCGCGCTTGGCGGCGTTTCTCCCACGGGAATGCTCGAAGTCCGCCGCGCGTCGGTCAACGTGCGCCTTGTTCCAAAAACCGAACGCGATAAGCCGCAGAAGGAACTGAAAGCGATCCTCTCGGCTGCAATCGCGAACGTGCCAGACGTCCGTGCGTGGTTCGTCAACGAGCGCGGTGAACGCGAATTGTCGTTCTCCCTTTTGTCGCGTGACGGCGATGCTCTGGCCGAAGCCGTTGCCAAGGTAGAATCCGCGATAAGGAAGTTGCCGGGCTTCTTTAACGTGGCCTCAAAGTCCGCTTTGGACCGGCCGGAAATCCGGATCGTTCCCCAACTCGACAAGGCATCGGTGTTGGGGATCACCCCCGATCAGATCGCTGAGACCGTGCGGGTCGCCACCATAGGCGACGTGGACGCCAATCTGGCCAAATACACCTCCGGTGACCGGTTGATCCCGATCCGCGTCCAGGTCGAGGAGAACGCACGGGAAAATCTCCAGCGCATCGCCAACCTGCGCATGACGAACGCTGCCGGTAAATCGATCCCGCTATCGGCCGTGGCCGACATATCGTTCGGGCGCGGCCCCAGTGCGATCGATCGTTACGACCGCGAGCGCCGCGCGGAGATCGGCGCCGACCTCGTCAAAGGCTTCGCACTCGGGAGCGCCCGTCAGGCGTTTGTCGCCGAAGTCGAGAAGATCGGCCTCCCGCCCGGCGTCCGCCTCCAGGCCACGGGCGATGCCGAAATCCAGGACGAAGTCGTCGACGGCTTCATCACGGCCATGGGGACCGGGCTCATGATCGTGTTGGGGCTG
Organism: Hyphomicrobium sp.; assembly: GCA_025458125.1. Taxonomy (GTDB): domain Bacteria; phylum Pseudomonadota; class Alphaproteobacteria; order Rhizobiales; family Hyphomicrobiaceae; genus JAGVSR01. Next base: position 2,563 of record JALOTA010000064.1, on the reverse strand, counting down.
CTCATCCTGCTGTTCGGCAGCGTCTTCCAGCCGATCACCATTCTGCTCTCGCTGCCCCTCTCGTTCGGCGGCGTCGTCATCGCTCTTCTGGCAACCAACAATCCCGTCAGCATGCCGGTCTATATCGGCCTGCTCATGCTCATGGGCATCGTAACGAAGAACGCGATCATGCTCGTTGACTTCGCGGTGGAGGAGATCGCTCGCGGCACCGACCGTACAGCGGCCCTCATGGAGGCCGGCCGCAAGCGTGCGCGACCGATCGTCATGACAACCATCGCCATGGCGGCGGGTATGTTGCCCAGCGCCTACGCCCTCGGTGACGGTGGCGAATTCCGGGCGCCGATGGCCATCGCGGTGATCGGCGGACTCCTCGTTTCCACCGTGCTGTCGCTGGTGTTCGTTCCCTCCTTCTTCACCGTGATGGACGATCTGTCCCGCGGTGTGACGTGGGTGATGTCCTTCCTGATCCACCCAAATGCCGCCGATGAGGATGACGACGAGGAACCTGCCGGACGACGTGTTCCTCCGCTGGCCGCCGGCCGCCCTCAGCCGGCACGCCCGGATACGCCGTCCGGCCGGATCGCTGCCGAGTAGGCAACGGCGACGTTGCCGAAGCCGGGCACGATGCCTATATCCGCCGCAGTGTGTGTACGGACCCGGAAAGGAACGCCGATGTTTGACGCCAAGTCGTTGCTCGAACAGATTGCAGGAAATCCAAGACAGACGGCCACTTCACAGGCGGGAGGTTCGAGCGGTGGCCTCACCGATCTCCTGGGTCAGTTCGCATCCGCCGTTCAAGCGCCGGGCAATTCCGCTTCGCCGGGCGGACAGGTCGGCGGCCTTTCCGATCTGTTGCGCAACATTTCAGGCGGCGGCGCCAACGCCGATCAGATCCTCGCGCAGGTGAAGGAGCAGGCGGCGAAGCTGGGTGGTCCTTCGGGCGCCCAGTGGGTGGACACGCTGACCAAGGCTTTCGGGCAGGCAACCGAAGGCGTGAAGGAAGGCGCGACCCGGATCGACCAAGCGACGGGCGCCCGCGAGAAGATCACGCAGGCCGCTGGCGCGACGCCAGAGGAAATGCTCGCGCAGGTCAAGGACCTGATCGCCAGGAACCAGCTCGGAGCCGGCGCCGTCCTCGGCGGCCTGGGTGCCATCCTTCTCGGCACGAAATCCGGTCGCGGCGTAGCCACGAGTGCCGCCAAGATTGGAGCCTTGGCGCTGATCGGCGGCCTCGCCTACAAGGCCTACCAGAACTATCAGGACGGCAAGCCCCTCATCACGGGGCCGGAGAATGCAGCCTCTCCAGCGCCGGACGGGTCGGGCTTCGAGCCGGCCGCGATCTCCAACGACGCTGCCAAGTTGATGATCAGGGCGATGATCGCAGCGGCGGCGGCGGACGGACGGATCGACGATGCGGAGTATGCGCGGATCCTGGATTCCGCCGGCGGTTCGGCGCTGAGCGGCGAAGCCAAGGCTTTTCTGGAAAGCGAGCTGCGCAATCCCGCGACGGCATCGGCGCTTGCCGCATCCGTGACGACCCCGCAGGAAGCGCTGCAGGTCTACACCGCCGCCCGTCTGGCGATCGACGCAGACAATGCGTCTGAGACGGGCTTTCTCGCGGAACTGGCAGCCGCTCTTGGGATCGACGCCTCTCTCGCCCGTCAGGTGGACGCGACCACTCGCAGCACTGCGGCGTAACGGCGGGATTTAACGTGAAAAAACAAAAAAGCGCGGGGTCTCCCCCGCGCTTTTTTATGTTTCCGGCTCCGGCCGGTCAGCTTGCGGTGTCGCTCTTGAAGAAGACGTCGACACGCATTCCCGTCATCAACGGAGGCTGACCGTCGAGCGCAACCATCACTTCCAGAACTTCGACGTCGTTGGGACGGCGCGGCCCGCGCGACGTGATCCGCTGAGGACCGAGCGCCGGCGCAATCGAGGTCACAACGCCGGTGAATTCCTGGTTGCCGAACGCATCCGCTTTGACGACGGCTTTCTGGCCGACGCGGATCTTCGTGACATCCCGCTCTTCCACTTCGGTGCGCACCCGCAACGAATTGAGATCACCGAATAATGCCAGCGGCGCATCGGGCGACGTGACCGCCACTTCGCCCTGCTTAGCCCACACATTGAGAATGGTGCCGTCCGCCGGCGCGCGGACGCGAGCCCGCTCGATGGCATTGAGAACCTGGGTCACGTCGGAACGCGCCAGCGTAAGAGATGACTCCAGCCGGCTCGGCAATGGCATGTCGTCCTGCGCCGCGACCTTGGCCAACGCGGCTTTCGCATCGGCGAACTTCGCCTGCGCTTCACTGAGCGCGGTGCGCGCCTTGTTCACGTCGTCGGCCGTGGCCGATCCACTGCGCGCCTTGCGCGCGGTTTCATCGATGGCTGTCTGCGCGGCATAGACGGCACGCTCCGCCTTGGCCAAGTCGTCTTCCGCGTTGCGGCGATCCAAGGCCGGTCCCTTGGCGATTTCCTCGTCGCGCTCCAGTACCCGCACGGCCTCCTCCGAAAGGGCCGCCGCGAGCTTGGCCTGCGCATCGCTATCGTCGAGCCTGACCAG
>JALOTA010000063.1 GCA_025458125.1 Hyphomicrobium sp. | reverse complement strand
CTTGATCTGATCCTTCAGGATCGACGTGATTTCTGCGGCGCGGATTTCCATCTGCCTCGACCTCTTGCCTTCTCGGTTGTTCCTGTCGCGTCCCGCTGCCTGATTGCGCGTCCCGCGTGGTTTAATCGTCAGAACGAAAGCCCGGCCCGCGGAAGCGAAACCAAGCTCGCGCTTGATGTCTTAAGCGCCGCCCTTGAGGGCGAACCTCATGCCTTCGAGCTTCGTCTTGAGCGAGCTGTCGACCATGCGGCTGCCGATCTTCACGATGAGGCCGCCAAGGATCGACGGATCGACCTTCTGCGCGAGCGTCACGTCCTTGCCGACGGTCGCCTTCAGCGCGGCCTTCAGTTCAGCAACCTGCTGATCCGAAAGAGACGACGCGGCGGTCACTTCGGCGCGAACCTCGCCACGAGCCCTTGCGGCAAGCGACTGGAAGTCGCGCACCACGTCAGAGGCTGCAAACAGCCGGCGGTTCTTTGCCAGCAGCTTGAAAAAGTTCAGCGACAGCGCGCCGAAACCGGCTTTTGTCAGAACGGCGCTCAGCGCCTTTTCCTGGTCTTCCGAAGCAATCACGGGGCTGCGGATCATGCGGACGAAGTCGGCGCTCTCGTCGCTCAGCGCCTGGAATTTGGCCAGATCCCCCTCGACCTCGGCAACCTTGCCTTCTTCCGTTGCCAACTCGAACAGAGCCGAGGCATACCGCCCCGCCACGCTCGCCATCAGGGGTTCGTCTGTTGCCACGTCGACCGCTCTCATGCGCTGATGAGGGTCCGTAACAGCTCGCAAAAGAGCTTGTACGTCCCTGATTCCAGTGGGATTTCCGTCGCAAAAAACGGGCGCGAAACATCTTCCCCGCGCAGCCCTCTTTTGTAACGCGCGCTCCCTGTAACATGGGGCTTACATGGCATCAACCGTCGCCACGGCGCACGAATGCCGCACGGATGGGCGTTCGGCGGCCTCGCCGCGCCACTCACAGGACCTGCTGGAAGGTTGGCAGCGGCCCGACCGGTCCCAATCATCGAGGCCGTTACAATCAACTTCCGCAATAAAATGATGTCAAAGGAAGCTGTAGGGATCGACGTCCACCGATAATCTCACGTCACCCTTGGGCTCCGGGACGGCCGAGAGCCAGGCGCGCAGGTAACCCTGGATGTCGTCCTCCCGGGGAGCCTTAATCAGAATCCGCCAGCGGTGCCGCCCGCGGACGATGAAAATCGGCGCTTCCGCCGGTCCGAGCACGCTGATCCGCTCGGACGATGGAGCACGCCGTGCGATCTCACGGGCATAACGCTCGGCAAGCTCCTTCTCACGCGCCGAAATGATGAGAGCGGCCAGCCGGCCGAACGGCGGCAGCATCCCGCGCTGGCGCATCTCGATCTCGCGGGCCAGAAACTCCTCGCGATCGCCGCGCAAGATGGCCTGCATGACCGGATGTTCGGGAAGGTGGGTTTGAATGAACCCACGCCCCTCCGCAAACGCGCGCCCCGCACGTCCCGTCACCTGATGCAGCAATTGGAAAGTCCTCTCGCCCGCACGCGGGTCCGCACCCATCGACAGCCCGAGGTCACCGTCGACCACGCCCACGAGAGTCAAATTGGGAAAGTGGTGTCCCTTGGCGACGATCTGGGTGCCGATAATGATGTCAGTCTCGCCGCTTTCGATGCGCTGGATCGCTTCACGCATCTCGGCAAGACCCGGAATGAGATCCGAAGACAGAAGAGCGACGCGGGCCTCGGGAAATCGTTCGCCTACTTCCTCGGCCACGCGTTCGACGCCCGGCCCGCAGGCCACCAGCGCCTCCGGTTCCCCGCACTTTGGGCACTTCTCCGGTGGCGGCATGGAGAAGCCGCAGTGATGGCAGTTCAACCGGCCCTTGAAACGATGCTCGACGAGCCAGGCCGTGCACTGCGGGCACTCGAAGCGATGCCCGCATCTCCGGCACAAGGTCAGCGGCGCGTAGCCCCGCCGGTTGAGAAACAGCAGCGATTGCTGCCGGTTCGCGAGCGTTTCGGAGATCGCCGTGACGAGTCGAGAGGCCAGCCACTTCCCCTTGTCCGGCTGTTCGGCCCTGAGGTCGATGGCGGTGATCTCCGGCAATTCCGCCCCGGAAAACCGCCCGGGCAACACGACATGCCGGTATCGGCCGGTTCGCGCGTTCACATGGCTTTCGATGGCTGGGGTGGCTGACGCAAGCACCACCGGAAACTTGCCGAGGCTGCCACGCACCACGCTCATGTCACGCGCCTGATAGTGCACGCGATCATCCTGCTTGTATCCGGCGTCGTGCTCTTCATCGACGACGATCAGGCCGAGATCGGCGAACGGCAGGAATAATGCCGAACGTGCTCCGATGACGATCCGTGCTTCGCCCGTCGCGGCTGCGCACCAGATGCGTCCGCGCTCCGGCCCCGAGAGAGCCGAATGCCATTCGACAGGCGCCGCACCAAACCGTCGCTCGAACCGCTCCAGGAACTGCGACGTGAGCGCGATTTCCGGCAGCATAATGAGCGCCTGACGGCCCTTCTCGAGCGTTCGCGCTACTGCCTCGAAGTAGACTTCGGTCTTTCCCGATCCGGTGACGCCATCGAGAAGGGTGACCGAGAAATTCTCCGCATCGACCGCCGAGCGCAGCGCGTGAACCGCACGTTCCTGGTCGGGAGCAAATTCCGTCGAACGGTGCGCCGGATCGGGCTGCGGACACGTTTTCTGCGGAATAGCGACTTCGACGAGATTACCGGATGCGACGAGCCCGTCGATCACACCGGTAGAACAGCCCGAAAGTTCCGCCAGATGTGATTTCGACCGGATCAGCCCGTCGGCTGCAAATTCAAGAGCGCGCGCCCGGGGCGGTGTCATGCGCGGCGGCATCGGTGCTCCCTCGACGGCCCGCACCCCAGTCCTGAGTTTTGGCGGTTCAAATGCAGCCTGCGCGCTCATCATCATGCGCACAACCATGCCGAGCGGCGCCAGGGTATACTTGGCCACCCACTCGGCAAATCGCATCGACACGACCGGCAGACTGGGCACGTCGAGACGATCCGACACCGCCTTTAGTTTCTTGCGATCAACGAGCTTTTCGCCGTCATCGAGGCGGCGGTCCCAAACCACGCCGATACGGACTTGCGCCCCGAACGGGACAAGAACGAACGCACCGGGTTCCAGGGCCAGGCCCGGCGGCACCAGGTAGTCGTAGGTCTGGTCGAGGGCGACCGGCAGAACGACGGGCACGCGGCTTTCCGCCGCCACGCCTTCTGCCAATCCGTCGAGCAGACTATCCAAAGCCGGTCCTCAAGGGTTAGAAGCTTCGCCGAACCATTAACAACACGTGGACGCCGGAACGTCCGAGGAGTCGCGAACGATGAAGTTTTTCGTCGATACCGCCGATGTGGGCGAGATCAAGGAATTGGCCGCCACGGGACTGTTGGACGGCGTCACCACGAATCCCTCGCTCATCGCCAAGAGTGGCCGCGATTTCAAGCAGACCATTGCCGAGATCTGCGCCATCGTCCCAGGCCCCGTTTCCGCCGAAGTCGCCGCGACAGACTACGATGGCATGATGCGGGAGGCAAAAATCCTCGCCAAGATCGCCAAGAATGTGACGATCAAGGTGCCCCTAACACTCGACGGGTTGAAAGCCTGTAAGGCCATCACCTCGGAAGGAACGATGGTCAACGTCACGCTGTGCTTCTCTGCCAATCAGGCGCTTCTCGCTGCAAAGGCGGGCGCCACGTTTGTATCGCCTTTCATCGGCCGGCTGGACGACATCGGCCTGAACGGCATGGATCTGATCCGCGAGATCCGGACGATTTTCGACAACTACCAGGATCTGAACACCGACATCCTTGCCGCATCGATCCGTACCGTGAATCACGTCAAGGAGGCCGCGATGATCGGCGCCGACGTTGCCACCATTCCCCCCGCCATCCTCAAGTCGCTCGTCAAACACCCTCTGACCGACGCGGGAGTGGCGACCTTCGTGGCCGACTGGAAGAAGACGGGCCAGACCATCTAGCCGCCCGCTCCGCGCTGATGACGGAACACAAAAAAGGCCCGCATTCGCGGGCCTTTCTCGTCTGGCTCTGAAGGCGTCTCAGACGGCTTCCTTGAGTTCCTTGGCCGCGCGGAAAGCAACCTTCTTGGAAGCCTTGATCTTGATGGCTTCGCCGGTCGCCGGGTTGCGGCCCATGCGGGCGGGACGCTTGCGAACCTGAAGCACGCCGAGGCCGCCGATACGGATGCGGTCACCCTTCTTGAGATGCTTGGTGATCATCGTCACGAGATCTTCCAGCACGGCCGTCGCCTGCTTCTTGGGCATTTCATGGCTCTCGGCGAGTGCCGCACCGAGCTGGCGGAGTGTCACGGTATTCGGTTTAGCGGTAGCTTTTGCAGCGGCTTTTGCCATTGGTTTCGTCCCTGAAAATGTGAATTCGGATGTCGGTGGAACCCGTCCGCGACTGCTGAAGATGCACAGCTGAGGCGCGACAGCGTCGCGAGACCGCTGCTCTCGAAATCGGGGAAACGCTTGCACAAGCAACGGCCGAGAACGAGCCGCCGTCGGATCCTCCGGTGGCGCCAAAGTACGTGCGTCGCGCCGATTTGCAACGCCCAATCATGCCCGTATGTCGAAAAAAACCCCAGTTTTCCGACGTTTTTTGCATGCGTGCCACGGTCTACCCTCCGGAAAGGGCCGGATAGTCGATATATCCGTGCGGTCCCGGGGCATAAAACGTTTCAGGATTGGGAGCGTTGAGAGCCGCCGAAAGGGCGATCCGGCGTGGCAGATCGGGGTTGGCAATGAAGAGTTGTCCGAAGGCCACCGCATCGGCCTCGCCGCTATCCAGGACCGCCTGGGCCGTCTCCGGCGTAAAGCCTTCGTTGGCAATATAGACGCCGCCAAACAGCGTCTTGAGTTGCGGCCCGATCCGGTTCGGTCCCAGGGATTCGCGCGCACACAGGAAAGCGATTTTCCGCTCGCGCATCCGCTCCGCAACGTAACCGAATGTGGCCTGCGGATTGCTATCGCCCATGTCATGAGCATCGCCCCGCGGCGCGAGATGCAATCCCACCCTGCCCGGCCCCCACACGCCGATGCACGCATCGACCACCTCGATCATCAACCTCGCCCGGCTCTCGATCGGTCCGCCGTAATCGTCGGTCCGCGTGTTGGTCTTATCCTGGAGGAACTGATCCAGCAGATACCCGTTCGCACCGTGCACCTCCACGCCGTCGAAACCGGCGCGCTTTGCATTCACCGCGCCCCGTCTGTAAGCCTCCACGATCGCGGGTAACTCCTCGCGCGCCAACGCACGCGGCGTCACGAACTCCTTTTTCGGACGCACAAGCGAAACCGTGCCCGCCGGACGAACGGCACTCGGCGCCACCGGCGGCGCGCCATCGAGATAGATCGGATCGGAAATACGTCCGACATGCCAGAGCTGCAGCAGGATGGTCCCGCCTGCACGATGCACGGCATCCGTGACCATCCGCCAGCCAGCAACCTGGTCATCCGACCAGATACCGGGAGTGTCGGGGTATCCCACGCCGGAAGGATCGACGGACGTCGCCTCCGTCAGTATCATGCCCGCCGACGCCCGCTGCGCGTAGTACTCAGCCATAAGGGCATTGGGCACACGCCCCGCGCTCGCACGGCAACGGGTCAACGGCGCCAAGATCACGCGATTTCTAAGAGCGAGATCACCAGCGACGATCGGATCGAGAAGATTTGGCATGAAGGGTCTTCCTGGGCTTCTGATGGGTCAAAGGCAGTGCAGTGGCACTTGGCTCTGAAAATCAGGGCGGATTTCGCCAAGAGCTTGCGCCGTTTACCTTTCATTAACCGGCACAGATCAGCTTTTGCGCCGTAGACATTGCCGCACCTGAGGCGAATGCCCCGCCAGACCGAACACGACGCTCCTGGATTCGAACTCGGCGCAGACCTCTGCCGCTGCGTAGATCGCTGGCTCGACCACCTTCGCCACATCGATGGCCGGTCGCCCGAGACGATAAAGGCCTACGAGCGCGATCTGCGGTTTTTTCTCGCATTCCTGCGCAACCATCTGGGTTACGCGCCTTGCCTCGGTGATCTCGACCGGCTCGACGTCAAGACGTTCCGAGGTTTCATGGCAGCCCGCCGGAAAGATGGGCTGACGAGCCGCTCCCTTTCGCGCACCATGTCGGCGCTGCGCACGTTCATGCGCTGGCTCGCCGGGCAGGACATCGCCGATAATCGAACCGTCTTTCGCGTTGCGATGCCGAAGCTTCCACACGCGATTCCAAAACCTTTGACGATCGCCAAGGCCTCCGCCGTCGTCGAAGGCGCAGCCGAAGCAGCGGACGAATGGATCGGCGCCCGAGACGTGGCCGTTCTGCTGCTGCTCTACGGATCGGGACTACGTATCTCCGAAGCCCTCTCGCTCACTACCAGGAACGCACCCCTGGCTGGACGTGACGTCATTCGCATCGTGGGTAAGGGCGACAAGGAGAGGTTGGTCCCAGTCCTACCTGTGACGTGCGAGGCGATCGAACGCTATGTGGAGCTCATTCCCTATACTCTTGCACCGGACGAGCCTCTTTTTCGCGGGACAAAAGGGGGCCCACTTTCGCCACGCATCATCCAGCTGACAATTGCGCGGCTTCGCGACACGCTCGACCTGCCCGCCACAGCGACACCGCACGCGTTGCGCCATTCCTTCGCAACCCATTTGCTGTCTGCTGGCGCCGACCTGCGCCAAATCCAGGAATTGCTGGGCCACGCCTCGCTTTCAACTACCCAGGTCTACACGGAGGTCGACCGCGCCCAACTCCTTCGCGTCTACGACGCAGCCCACCCTCGCGGCTGATCATGCCCGGCGCACTTAGACGGCATCGCGATGCGGTCTCTCTGGTCAGATATGAATAGCCCGCTTTCCCGCCGCGAGCGCCGCTTCCTTGACCGCCTCCGTCAACGTCGGATGCGCATGGCAGGTCCGCGCGAGGTCCTCGGCTGAGCCGCCAAACTCCATCAGCACCGCCGCTTCCGCGATCATTTCTCCTGCGTGCGGTCCGATGATGTGAACGCCGAGAACGCGATCCGTCTGAGCGTCGGCCAGCACCTTCACGAAACCGTCGGTCGTCTTGTTGACCTTGGCTCGGCCGTTTGCAGTGAACGGAAACTTTCCGGCCACGTAGGCCCGTCCTTCTGACTTCAACTCGTCTTCCGTCTTTCCGACACTTGCGACTTCGGGTGCCGTGTAAACGACGCCGGGAATGACATCGTAATTCACGTGTCCGGCCTGTCCCGCCAAAATCTCGGCGACGGCCACCCCTTCATCCTCGGCCTTGTGCGCGAGCATCGGCCCCGCGATGACATCGCCGATGGCAAAGATACCGGCGACGCTGGTCTCGAAGTGATCGTTGACGACGATCCGTCCCTTCGTGTCCCGCTCCACGCCGGCATCATCGAGACCCAGGTCGTCCGTAAACGGCTTACGGCCAACGGCAACGAGCACGGCATCCGCGTCGAGCGATGTCCCCGTCGCATCACCCGAGGCGGGTACGACGCTCACAGCCAGCGAACCATCACCCGCGTCGGCGACACCGGTCACTTTGTGGCCGAGCAGGAACGAGAAACCCTGCTTTTCCAGAATGCGCTGGAACGTGCGCGCCACCTCTGAATCCATACCCGGCAGAATACGATCGAGGTACTCCACCACGACCACATCCGACCCAAGCCTGCGCCAAACGGACCCGAGCTCAAGCCCGATAACACCGGCTCCGATAACCACGAGCCGATTTGGAACCTTCTCGAACGCGAGCGCCCCCGTGGACGACACGACCTTTTCTTCATCGATCGTCACGCCGGGCAGAGAGATCACATCCGAGCCCGTGGCGATGACGATGGCCTTCGCCGCGAGCGTGGATGTCTCTCCATTGATGAACGTCACGCCGACCGTGCCGCCATCGAGGATCCGTCCCGTCCCGTGGAAACTGTCGATCTTGTTCTTTTTCAGAAGGTACGCGACCCCGTCGACGTTACCTTTCACGCCCTCGTCCTTGAAGGCCATCATCTGAGCAAGGTCGAGTTGAGGCGTGACGTTGATGCCCATGGAATGAAAATGGCGCGACGCGTCGTCGAACATTTCCGACGCATGCAGCAGGGCCTTGGAAGGAATGCAGCCGACATTGAGGCACGTGCCACCGTGCCGTGGCCGCTTTTCCACCACCGCAACCTTCATGCCGAGCTGTGCCGCACGTATAGCGCAGACGTAGCCTCCGGGCCCTGTGCCAATCACAACGAGGTCATACATGTCAGCAGTCTCATCAGCAAAATCGCGCGTGGCTACGGCGTCAGGCACAATGGCCGCAACCGCTCGGATACCAGGAGTGCCTAAAGCTCGAGAATGAAGCGCTGCGGATCCTCGAGGCACTCCTTCACCCGAACGAGAAACGTCACGGCTTCCTTCCCGTCGACGATCCGGTGATCGTAGCTGAGAGCCAGATACATCATCGGCCGCGCCACGATCTGCCCGTTGCGGACGACCGGACGTTCTTCGATCCGGTGCATTCCCAGTATGCCCGACTGCGGGGCATTGAGGATGGGAGTCGACAGCATCGAGCCATAGACGCCCCCGTTGGAAATCGTGAACGTTCCGCCCTGCATATCCTCGATGGACAGCTTGCCGTCACGCGCCTTCCGTCCGAATTCGGCAATCGCGATTTCCGTCTCGGCCAGCGAGATCCGGTCGGCATCGCGCAAGACCGGCACGACCAGCCCCCGCTCGGTGCCCACCGCAACACCGACGTGGTAATAGTTCTTATAGATGATGTCGTCGCCGTCGATCTCGGCATTCACGGCCGGGATCTCGCGCAACGCCTGAACACACGCCTTCACGAAGAAGCTCATGAACCCGAGTTTCACGCCGTGCCGCTTCTCGAACAGATCCTTGTATTGGGCACGCAGGGCCATCACGGCACTCATGTCGACGTCGTTGAACGTCGTCAGCATTGCAGCCGTGTTCTGCGCATCCTTGAGCCGCCGCGCGATCGTCTGACGCAAACGGGTCATCTTCACCCGCTCCTCGCGTCCCGGTTCGCCGACGGAACTCGGCACCTTCAATTCCTGGATCGGAACCGGCACCGGCGTCGACGGGCTCTCGCGGCGTGGGGCCGGCACCGGCGGCGGCTCGTTGCGCACGGCCTCTGCGGCCGCAATCGCATCCTCTTTCAGAACCTGGCCTCGCCGCCCACTGCCGGCAACGTCGGCCGCATCGATCTGCGCTTCTGCCAGCACCTTTCTGGCCGACGGCGCAGGTGGAGGCGGGGCAGAAGCCGCGGGCGCGCGCGTCGGTGGGGATGGCTTCGCGGGAGCAGCGGCCGGCTTTGCTGGGGCCGCCGGTGCGGCAGCGGTCTTTGCTGGACCCGATGCGGCCTTCGGAGCCGCGGCGCCACCTTCGTTCAATGCGGCAAGCAGCGCCCCGATGGCCACGGTGTCCCCTTGCGAGGCACGAATGTCGCCAAGAACGCCAGCGGCGGGCGCGGGGACCTCGACGGTCACCTTGTCCGTCTCCAGTTCGACCAACGGTTCGTCCGCCTTGACGGCGTCGCCGGGCTTTTTGAACCACCGCCCCACAGTTGCTTCGGTGATCGACTCGCCGAGTACCGGAACCTTGATTTCAATCGTCATCGTGTATCGTCCTCGTCTTCCCTCTACGAAGGACCGTTTACTTGACGGTGCCCTTCAAGGCGTCGTTGACCAGGGCCGCCTGTTCGGCGAGGTGGCGGCTCAGCTGTCCCGTCGCGGGAGATGCCGCCGCCGCCCGGCCCGCGTAACGGGGCCGCCGGTGAATGTAACCAAGATGCGTCAGCACCCACTCGATGTTGGCATCCATGAAGTGCCATGCGCCCATGTTCTTCGGCTCTTCCTGGCACCACACGATTTCAGCGAACTTGAAGCGCCCCAACTCGTTGATGAGAGCGCGGGCCGGGAACGGATAAAGCTGCTCCACGCGCAGGAGATAGACATTATCGATGCCCTGCTGTTCGCGCGCCTCGTAGAGATCGTAATAGACTTTGCCCGTACACAGCACGACGCGGAGAATACGATCGTCCGGCACGAGCTTGATCTTCTCGTCGGGCTGGGTCTGCGCATCGTCGAGCAGGAGCCGCTGGAACGAGGTCCCCGTGCTCATGTCCGACAGACGCGAGACCACGCGCTTGTGCCGAAGCAGCGACTTCGGGGTCATCAGGATCAGCGGCTTGCGAAACTTCCTCAGGAGCTGGCGGCGCAGGATGTGGAAGTAGTTGGCCGGCGTCGTGCAGTTGGCGACCTGCCAGTTGTCCTCCGCACAGAGCTGCAGGAACCGCTCCAGCCGAGCCGACGAGTGCTCGGGTCCCTGTCCCTCGAACCCGTGCGGCAGGAGGCATACGAGCCCGGACATGCGCAGCCACTTGCGTTCCGCCGATGAAAGAAACTGATCGAAGATCACCTGGGCACCGTTGGCGAAATCTCCGAATTGCGCTTCCCACATCACGAGCGCATTTGGCTCGGCGAGCGAATATCCATATTCGAAACCGAGCACGGCTTCTTCCGACAGCATCGAGTTGAGGACCTCGAATTTGGCCTGATCGGGAGAAACGAACTTCAAGGGCGTGTAGCGCCGCTCGGTCTCCTGGTCGATCAGAACCGAGTGACGCTGCGAGAATGTCCCGCGCTCGCTGTCCTGCCCGGACAGCCGCACCGCGTGACCTTCTTTCAGCAGCGTTCCGAACGCCAGCGCCTCCGCCATGGCCCAATCAATACCGCGCCCGGTGTCGGCCATTTCGCGGCGGCGCTCCATGAGCTTGACGATCGTCTTGTGGGCATTGAACTCGTTGGGAATGGCCGTGATCTGACGCCCGACATGACGCAGCACATCCGCGTCCACGCCGGTTGCCGCCGCCAGATCATCCTCACCAGCTCGTTGCAGACCGGACCACCGCCCATCGAGCCAGTCGGCTTTATTGGGCTTGAACGACTCCGCCGCCGCCATCTCCTCGTCGAGACGCGAACGGAATGCCGAGCGCATATTCTCAACTTCGCCGTCCGCGATCACGCCTTCCTCGACGAGACGCTTGCCGTACATCTCGACCACCGTCGGATGCGCCTTGATCTTCTTGTACATCAAGGGCTGCGTGAACATCGGCTCGTCGCTTTCGTTATGACCGAAGCGCCGGTAACAGAACATGTCGATCACGACCGGCTTCTGGAACCGCTGCCGGAATTCGATTGCGATTTTCGCGCAATGCACGACCGCTTCCGGATCATCGCCGTTCACATGCAGGATCGGGGCTTCAATCATTCGGGCGACGTCGGAACAGTAGGGCGACGACCGCGAATGACGCGGTGCTGTCGTAAAGCCGATCTGGTTGTTGATGACGAAGTGGATAGACCCGCCCGTGCGGTGACCCTTGAGACCCGACAGCCCGAAGCATTCCGCCACGACGCCCTGACCTGCGAAGGCGGCATCGCCATGAATGAGCAACGGAAGAACCGGCGTCCGGTCGGACGGATCGCAGCCATGCTGATCCTGCTTGGCGCGAACCTTACCGAGCACCACCGGATCAACGATCTCCAGGTGCGAGGGATTGGCGGTCAGCGAAAGATGCACGTTGTTGCCGTCGAACGAACGGTCTGAGGAGGCACCCAGGTGATACTTGACGTCGCCTGAGCCTTCCACGTCGTCGGGCTTGAACGAACCGCCCTTGAATTCGTTGAATATGGCGCGCAGGGGCTTGCCCAGAACATTGCCGAGCACGTTGAGACGTCCACGATGCGCCATCCCGAAGACGATTTCTTTGACGCCGAGTTGCCCGCCACGCTTGATGATCTGCTCCAGCGCCGGAATCATGGCTTCGCCGCCATCAAGCCCGAACCGCTTGGTGCCGGTGTATTTGAGATCGCAGAACTTTTCGAACAGCTCCGCTTCGATGAGTTTGTTCAGAATGGCGCGCTTGCCCGGGACCGTAAAGGTAATGCCCTTTTCTTCGCCCTCGACGCGCTGCTGCAGCCACGACTTCTGTGCCGGATTCGTAATGTGCATGAACTGGAAGCCGATTTTCCGGCAATAGGTACGGCGCAAAATGGACAGCACTTGCCGGATCGTCGCGAATTCCAGTCCGAGATAGCGATCCAGGAAGACGGGACGATCGAGATCGGCTTCGGTGAAGCCGTATGTCTCGGCCCTCAGTTCCTTGTGAACATTGCGCTCTGCGATTCCCAACGGATCGAGGTCTGCCGCCAGATGGCCCATGACGCGGTAGGCGCGGATCAGCATGAGGGCGCGGATTGAATCCTGCGTGGCGCGAACCGACGCCGCTGGCGAAAGCTCCACGCCGGCCTGATGAGCCCGCTGGTGTAACCGCGCTCCGAGTTGCACCTCAGCCGGACCTTCGTAGCCTGTCAGGGCTGCGATCAAATCGTCGTGCTGCGTCAGTTCCGAAAGCGGAAGGCCCCACGAAGGCCCGCCATTGCTGTCCAGCACCGGAACAGGCTGCTCGTCGAGCCTCGGGCGCTGCGGTTCCTCCTTGAGGCTCTCGAAGAAATGCCGCCACTCGTCCGAGACGGACCCGGGATTGCGCAGATACTCCTGCTGCATCTCCTCGATATAGGGCGCGTTGGTTCCCTGTAGGAACGATGTCTTTAGGAACTGCTCGTTGCGTGCGTGGCGGGTCATGAAAAACTGTCCTGAGCGTAGCAACGGAAGGGACCCTACTCCGTTTGTCCTCCAGGTTTAAGACCGTCGAAAGTGCAGGTCAGGGCTGAATTTCAGGCAATCCGGCACTGCACACAAAAAATAATGCGGCGCCGGGCCTTGCGAGCCCGGCGCCGCATTGTATGCGAACCTGATGTCGTGCCCCTTGCGGCTACTTGCCGAGCACCTTGAGAAGCGTCGTTCCCAGGGCTGCCGGGCTGTCGGCCATGGCAATGCCGGCCTTTTGCATCGCCTCGATCTTGTCTTCGGCCTTGCCTTTGCCACCGGAGATGATGGCTCCTGCATGACCCATGCGGCGTCCTGGAGGTGCCGAAGCGCCGGCGATGAACCCGGCCATCGGCTTCTTGCGCCCCTTCTTCGCCTGCTGGACAAGCCACTCGGCGGCTTCTTCTTCAGCCGATCCGCCGATCTCACCGATCATGATGATCGACTGCGTTTCGGGATCGTCCAGGAAAAGATCCAGCACATCGATGAACTCGGTCCCCTTGACGGGGTCGCCACCGATGCCGACCGCCGTCGTCTGGCCGAGCTTGGCGTCGGTGGTCTGTTTGACCGCTTCATAGGTCAACGTACCCGACCGCGAAACCACGCCGACGGACCCCTTGGAGAAGATATTGCCGGGCATGATGCCGATCTTGCACTGACCGGGCGTCAGAACACCGGGGCAGTTCGGACCGACGAGGCGCGACTTCGACCCCGAAAGGGCGCGCTTCACGCGAATCATGTCGATGACGGGAATGCCCTCGGTAATGCAAACGATCAGCGGGATTTCCGCGTCGATCGCTTCCATGATGGCATCGGCGGCGAATGGCGGCGGCACATAGATCGCGCTCGCCGTTGCCCCGGTTTTATCCTTCGCTTCCTGCACCGTGTTGAACATCGGGACATCGCCGAGTTCAGCGTCGGGATGGTTCGATCCACCCTTGCCCGGCGTCACGCCGCCGGCCACTTGCGTCCCATAGGCCTTCGCCTGCTTGGTGTGAAACGTGCCCTGGCTACCGGTGATGCCCTGGCAGATGGTGATCGTGTTTTTGTCGATGAGAATGGACATCGTCAGGCAACCTTCTTCACTTCGGCGGTGATTTTGCGTGCGGCGTCGGCGAGATCGTCGGCGGGGACGATTTTGAGGCCCGATTCCGCCAGCATCTTCTTGCCGAGTTCGACGTTCGTGCCTTCGAGGCGGACGACCAGCGGGACGGTGATCGCCATCTCGCGCGCCGCCGCGATCACGCCTTCCGCGATGATGTCGCAACGCATGATGCCGCCGAAGATGTTGACCAGGATGCCCTTCACCGCGGGATCGGCAAGGATCAGTTTGAACGCTTCCCGCACCTTTTCCTTCGATGCGCCGCCACCGACGTCGAGGAAGTTGGCCGGCTCCGCACCGTAGAGCTTGATGATGTCCATGGTCGCCATGGCGAGACCGGCGCCATTGACCAGACAACCGATATTGCCGTCGAGCTTGATGAAGGCAAGATCGTGCTTGGAAGCTTCGATTTCGCTCGGCTCTTCTTCAGTGATGTCGCGATAGGCGACGATTTCAGGATGCCTGAAGAGCGCGTTGGAATCGAAGTTCATCTTGCCGTCGAGAGCGATGAGGTTGCCCTCCTTCGTCACGACCAGCGGGTTGATTTCCAAGAGGCTCATGTCCTTTTCCAGGAACATGCGATAGAGGTTCGCGGCCATCGCCTGCATCTGCTTGGCGGCCTCGCCCTTCAGACCCAGCGCGAAGGCGAGCTTGCGGCCGTGGAAAGGCTGGAAGCCGGAGGCCGGATCGACGGAGAAGGTCAGGATCTTTTCCGGCGTGTCGTGGGCGACTTTCTCAATGTCCATGCCGCCTTCTGTCGAAGCGATGAAGGCGACGCGCGACGTGGCGCGGTCCACAAGCATCGAAAGATAGAGCTCCTTGTCGATCGCCGTGCCATCCTCGACATAGAGGCGCCGCACGACGCGGCCGGCATCACCCGTCTGGATCGTGACCAGGGTGCGGCCGAGCATCTCTCCGGCGAATTGCTTCACCTCGTCGATCGACTTGGCGAGGCGCACGCCGCCCTTCTCGCCTGCCTCTTTTTCCTTGAACGTACCCTTGCCCCGGCCACCTGCGTGGATCTGGGCCTTTACGACCCAAACGGGTCCGGGAAGCTGCTTGGCCGCCTCGACGGCCTCCTCGACTGAGAATGCGGCCCCGCCCTTACCGGTGGGGATGCCGTATTGGCGATAGAGCTCCTTCGCCTGATGCTCGTGGATATTCATGGCGCTCCTGAGCCTTCTTTCTGAATATTGGAAGACGGGGGTGTTTACTCGTGCCGGCCAAGGGAAGGCCACCCCC
This sequence comes from Hyphomicrobium sp., assembly GCA_025458125.1. GTDB lineage: Bacteria > Pseudomonadota > Alphaproteobacteria > Rhizobiales > Hyphomicrobiaceae > JAGVSR01. The sequence goes on along the minus strand of JALOTA010000063.1, from coordinate 2,050 downwards.
GAACGGGGCGCTGGACCCTACCCCATCGGGCACTGCGACAAAGCGGACTGGGATCTTGTGGTCAGGCGCCGAGAGGCGGATTGATCTGAACGCAGGCGTCCACGAGCGTCTTCACGCTTTCCACCGACCGCATCAGCATTTGCCGCTCGGCCGAGTTGAGATCGATCTCGATGATCCGCTCCACGCCGCCAGAACCGATGATCACGGGCACGCCGACATAGAGACCTTTGACGCCATATTCCCCATTGAGATAGGCGGCACAGGGCAGAACACGCTTCTTGTCCTTAAGGAAGCTCTCGGCCATGGAGATCGCGGAAGCCGCCGGCGCGTAGTAGGCCGAACCGGTCTTCAGTAGGGCGACGATCTCGCCGCCGCCCTTCCGGGTCCGGTCCACGATCTGGTCGAGCCGGGCCTGCTGGATCCAGCCCATCTTGACGAGGTCCGGCAACGGCACGCCGCCGACCGACGAATACCGTACCAGCGGCACCATGTCGTCGCCATGTCCGCCCAGGACGAACGCCGAAACGTCCTCGACCGAAACCTTGAATTCATCGGCCAGGAAATGCCGGAAACGCGCGGTGTCGAGCACCCCCGCCATTCCACACACCATGTTGCGCGGCAAACCGGAGAATTTCTGCAAGGCCCACACCATCGCGTCGAGCGGGTTGGTAATGCAGATTACAAATGAATTGGGCGCATACTTCCGAATACCCGCGCCCACTTGTTCCATGACTTTCAAATTGATGCCGATGAGATCGTCCCGGCTCATTCCCGGCTTGCGCGGCACACCGGCCGTTACAATACAAACGCTGGCGCCCTCGATGTCCGAATAGGCGTTGGTGCCCTTCAAGGCACAATCAAATCCCTCAACCGCTCCCGATTGCGCGATATCGAGCGACTTGCCCTGAGGCAGCCCTTCCGCAATGTCGAAGAGCACGACGTCGCCGAGCTCCTTGAGCCCGATGAGATGGGCGAGTGTCCCGCCGATCATACCGCCACCGATCAGGGCAATCTTCGTACGCGCCATCGGAAAACAATCTCCCATTGTCGACACCGCGGATGAGCCGCGGACCCAAATGAATTCTCAATGACAGGCAGGATACCTGCCTTGCCATTCCGCAGATGCGAAGACAACCTGTCCGTTGGTAGGCCGAAAAGTGCCGCTCCTCAAGCCATACGGGACAAAAGGAGGCGACGGCAGGGTTCAGCTCGCTTCGGGAGCGCCGGCGCGCTGCGCCAGATAGGCTTCGCTGCGCATTTCCATGAGCCGCGAAGCCGTCCGAACGAACAGGTCAGCCCCATCCCCTTCAGGATAAAGGAGGTCGGGCTCGGCTGCGGCAGAGGCGACCAGGCAGTTTCTCCTGTCGTAGAGGGTATCGATGAGGGTGATGAAGCGCCGCGCCTCATTGCGCCGGTCCGGCGAAAGAACCGGAATGTCCTCCACGATCAGCGTCGGATAGGCGCGGGCGATGGCAAGGTAGTCCGCACCGCCGAGCGGCTGCGAGCAAAGATCACGGAACGCGAACCGCGCGACGCCATCCGAGGCCATCGGGACCGGGATGCTGCGTCCGTTGCATTCCACCGCTGCCGGCGCTTCCTGGTTGGACCCCACGAGGCGCTTCCAGATCTCGTCGATTTCGGCCTTGGCTTTCCCATCTGCGGGATGAAAATAAAGCGGTCGCCCCTGCAATTTCTCAAGCCGGTAATCTTTACTCGAACCGATTTCCAGGACGTCCAGCCGGTCTTCCAGCATCGCGATAAAAGGCAGGAAAAGCTGACGATTGAGCCCATTCCAGTAAAGCCGGTCCGGCGGCACGTTCGACGTTGCGACCACGACGACCCCCCGCTCGAAAAGAGCTTTGAAGAGCCGCCCGAGGATCATCGCATCCGCGATATCGGTCACATGGAACTCGTCGAAACACAAAAGCGGCGCTTCCCCCGCGATCTCAGCGGCGACGAACGGGATCGGGTCGCCGTCCGTGGTCGCCCGGCCGCGCGCGATGCGCTCGTGAACCTCGGCCATGAACTGATGGAAATGCACGCGGCGGCG
>JALOTA010000126.1 GCA_025458125.1 Hyphomicrobium sp. | reverse complement strand
CTATCAGAACATCCTGAAAACGCTGAAACCCTCCACCCGGCAACGGTTCCTGGCGATCGAGTTCGACTTCCCGGCCCCTCATCGCGAGGTTGAAATCGTGTGCAGTGAAACCGGCCTCCAGAAGGAGAGAGCGTCGACCCTGGTGCGGCTTGCAGCCAAGCTCCGTGGTCTCAAGGGCCAGGACATCGAGGAGGGCGTTTCAACCCGTCTTCTGGTATATTGCGCCACGCTTATTCGCGACGGAGTGCCCGTTGAACGGGCCGTTCAAACGGCTCTGATCGAGCCGCTCAGTGACGATGCCGATGTCAAGAAAGGTCTGATCGACCTCGTGGCTGCAGTTTACGGTTGAGCGAGGTCGATTGCGATGGACCGGCTCGAATTCGAACCGTGGGAGCCTGAGGAGAGTGTCGGGAAGTTGTGGCACTCCCTGGCGAGCCGCCTCGACGCGCCGTCGTCCTTTGATGATTCCGCTGCCACGCTTCATGAGACGTGCAGTCGCCTGGGTGTTCTATTCCGGGGGCTTGGCGGGGGCAAGGATGTCGAGATCCGGCCAGCCACTGCGCAGGAGTCCCCACATCGGCTCTCGTGGCGCCGGTCACTGGGGCAACCCATCGAGCGTCTGACGATGCCAAGCTTCGATGGCGAGGTCATGCGCTTGCCGGATCGCATCGCCGCATTCCCACATCGCGATGCCAACGAAGCTCTCTATATCTGGCTCGCGGCTGCCATGGCTTTCTCGAAAAGACCGGCGTGGGAAACAGATCCGTTGCGCCGGGATATCCGTGCTCTGCAGGCAGCCGAAGCCATGACCCGCGAGGCTCTGGCGGAATGTCCCGGACTGCGCCGGACGCATCATGGGCTTCTTCTCCTGTGCCGCGAGCTGCGACCCGAACGCTCGCTGCCGCCCGTCGAAGCGGCGGTCGAAGCAACCGTTCTGCATTTGCTGGGCGATCAGGCGCCGAATGACCAGCACGCCATTGCAATCTGTGCGGCCGTTCGCTCGCAATCAGCCGACATCGAGGACTTTACGGCCCCGCGTGGGTACCGGCCCTTCCTGCCAGTTCCGCTCTGGCCCGACTTGCGTCCGCTGGGTACCCGCGAAAACACCGGATCGAGAGACGAGACGGAGAGCGCCGCTGCTTCGCCGCCGGATGAAAACGAAAAGACGGTCCGGGCGAGCCGCAAAGAGTCCGATCAGGCGACCCGGAAAGATAACCTGATCCTCTATAAATTCGAATCTATCCTGTCATGGGCGGAGTTTTTGAACCTCAATCGCCGCGTGGATGACGACGATGAGGATACGGCCAAAAAAGCGGCTGATGATCTTGAAGAATTGAGCCTTGCCCGCGTGCCTCAGAAGGCTCGCAATCGCCTGCGGCTGCACCTCGATCTTTCCCCGGAGGAGACGGAGTTCGAGCGGCTAGCGGGTGCCTCCGTCTATCCCGAGTGGGACCATCGGACCAAGAGCTATCTTGCCGACTACTGCCGCGTACTGGCCGGCCCGGCCTCGCCGGTTCGACCGTCGTCAAACACGCTTGACAGCGTTGCAACGCGGCGGCGTATTCGAAGTGTCCGCCGCCAGTTCGAGGCGTTGCGGCCGAAGCGCATTCAGCTCTCACGCCAGATTGACGGACACGATATCGATCTGGAAGCCGCCATTGACGCGCGCGTGGAGTTGGCTACGACGGGGGAGCATTCCGACCGGGTCTACCGCGCAACGCGTTGTCAGGAGCGCGATCTTGCCGTGTCTGTGCTCCTTGATGCCTCGCGCTCCACAGAAAGCTACGTCGCGGGCCGGCAAGTCATCGATATCGCTCGTGAGGCTCTGGTGGCACTCTCATGGGGCCTTCACGCGTGCGGAGATGAAACATCGATCGATGCGTTCTCATCGCTGCGTCGCGACCGCGTATTTCTCCATTCATGCAAATCGTTCGACGAGCCTATGGGGCAGGCCGTGGAGCATCGCATCTCCTGCTTGCGGCCGGGGCACTATACCCGACTTGGCGCCGCGATCCGTCATGCGTCAGCTCAACTCGCGAAACGGCCGAGACAACGCCGGCTTCTGCTCGTCCTCACCGATGGCAAGCCCAACGACCTGGATCACTATGAAGGCCGTCATGGGGTGGAAGACTCGCACATGGCCGTGTGCGAAGCCCGAAGGCTCGGTCAGTCCGTGTTTGCCGTCACCATAGACGTAAAATCGCAGGCGACCTTCAGCCGTATCTTCGGACCGAACGGGTTTGTGGTCGTGCCCAATCCCGAAAAGCTCACGGCGGCACTGCCTCAGCTCTATCGTCACTTGGTTGGCGGATGACGGGCAACGATGAGCGGTCATGGCGCCAGGACAACTGGGGCATCTTCGAAGAGCTGCCCGGCGATCTCATGATGTGGGTCCTGATCGCAAGCGAGCTGCTCGTGTTCGGTGCCGCGCTGCTTGCCTTCCTCGCCGTTCGCGCGTCCGATCCGTCGGGGTTTGCCTCCGGCCAGGCCAAGCTCGACCAGACGGCTGCGGCATTCAATACGATCGTTCTCGTCACCAGCGGTCTATTTGGCGGTCTCGCCGTCGACTACCGCAAACAGGGACATAGATCGCGTGCGCGATGGTGCCTTCTGGCGGCCGCCTTGTTTGGTGCCGTCTTTCTAGCCGTCAAAGGAATGGAATATGCCCATAAATGGGAGATCGGCATCGGCATCGAAACGAGCGATTTTTTCACGTTCTACTATCTGACAACCGGCTTCCACGCTTTGCATGTTGTGGCCGGAATCATCATTCTCGGTCTGGTGGCCTGGGCCGACAGCGAACGCAACATGGAGACCGGCGTCAGCTTCTGGCACATGGTCGATCTCGTATGGGTGCTACTGTTCCCGATTATTTATGTGTTGAGGTGAGGGGCATGGAAACGCGCAACCTGTTTGAAGCGTGGTTCGCTCTCATGGCATTCAGCCTGTGCACGGCGGTACTGACCGTGTCCAAACTGGCGGAGAGAGCGCCTGCCATCGCCGCAGCGGGCGTGCTGCTGCTCGCGGGTGGCAAAGCGCGCGTGATCCTTGTTCGCTATCTGCACCTTCACAAGTCCAGGTTCTGGCGCGGCGTGTTCGACATCGCGATCGGTGCATTTCTCGCCATGGCTTTCACGATCTATTGGATCGGCAGCAGGGGGTAGGCCATGTCGAGCCACGGCCGTGAGGCGGCTGACACTCCGATCCCGTTGTGGATCCGTCTCTTTTGCTTTGCCCTGATGGGCCCGGCGATGGGCATCAACGCGGTATTGGTGGCCCTCGCTCTGCCGTTCATGGCGCCTTACGGAACCGATGGGCTGGTCTTGGCGGGGATTGCCGGCTTCTTCACCGGCATTCTACCTGCGCGATGGCTGGCGCGAAGGATCCATCAGGGGATTGCCGAGTAAAATAGGCGCCTGACTAATTCAGAACTGCAAAAGAGGACTTTTACTCAGCCTTCTTCCAGGGCGCGCTGCGGTCCTCGAGCATGTATTCGCGCAACTGCTCGATGTTGGCAATCGTCGCCTGATTGTGCGCGATCTTCACTCCCAACTGTTCAAGTCGGTTGAAGGCCCTGGACAGACTTGCCGGCTGCATGCCGAGACGGCCGGCGATCAGCGTTTTGTCGTACGGCAGAGTAATCGTGCAGCTTCCGCTCTCCACATCGCAAAGATCCAGCAGAAACTCCGCCACGCGCTGCGCGCCGGTATGCGCCTTGAGTTGCTCGACTTGCGCCACGAGTGAATGCAGATGCCGGAAGGTGGAAGAAACGACGGCCATTGCGATTTCAGGCTGGTCGCGCATCATGGTGGTGAGCAGCGTCGTTCGGACCAGAAGCAGGCGCGAGTCGGTCACGGCTTCGGCGGTAACCGGATATGCCACATTCTCGAACGCGACAGCTTCGCCAAAGCTGCGGCCCTTGGTGAAGACACCGACCACGGCTTCTGCACCGGTCGGGGTAATTCTGAACAGCTTCACCCATCCGTCGAGCACGACGTAAATGCTCTGCGCAGCGTCGCCCTGGCAAAAGATTGTTTCACCACGCTTGAACGACTTCGTTGCTGATCGTTGCAGAATGGAATCTGCAATCGGTCTCGGCAGGCTGGAGAACAACACCGCGGAACGGGCCGTCACAAGATTGGCGCAGCCACAGTGGAGGTCTGCGGCGCCGGCGACTTCACAATAGTCAAGGAGCGAGCGCATGGCAGGTTTAGACTGATTAAAGTAACAAGATGGTCGGTTTTTTTCTTCGGCTGACCCGTGAAGTGCGCCTTATAGAGCCTTTCATGTTGGCAAGGTCCGTTTGAACCACAGCGCCCCCGGGAGCATCTACTGGCGCGCACCGGCCATGCAGGTTATTTTCGAAGCTGAAAGTCCGGCGCTGCTTTACAAGGCTATTGCGGCTGAGATAATTTTAGCGATGCGCCCGGTTGCAGTGTAAATAAGTATTTTAAATGCTAATTTCGTCGCGCGACTTTATTCGTCAGCTTTGCTGATAATATTGGGACTGCTTCGGCTGTCAATTCATTTCAGGCAAAGCACGACTACTGTGCTCATTCCACAACGGCGCACTGCTTTTGTTGGGTTGCATGCCCGCATTTGAAATTTTGACGTGCCGTATCGTCAGCGATTCATGTTTGGGTTTGTACCGCGTCAGCCGGCTCGAAGTGCGCCTGGCTGGATGATCGTCTGGTTTCGAGTTCGCGCGAGTTTCACGAGCTGGCAGAGGGGGCGACCTTGAATGTAGTTCTCAATACCTGCGTTCGTATTGGTCGCGCACGGATTATCGCGGTTCTAGCGGTTGCTGCGGTCGCGTGGTCTGCCGAACCTGTGTTGGCGGCCGATCTTGGCGGCGACTGCTGTGCCGACCTCGAGGAACGGATTGCGGAGCTCGAAGCGACGGCCGCACGTAAAGGCAACCGCAAGGTCTCGCTCACCATTTCTGGTTACATCGCCCAAGAGCTCACATGGTGGGATGATGGCGAGGAGAGTAACGCCTACTTGCACGGTCTTGGACCAACGCAAGCGACCAATGTCCGCTTTGGTGGACAGGCGCAGATTTCGCCCGGTTGGACGGCGGGATTTCTGATCCGGATCCAGAACCTCAGCGACGATCCCTTCGGCCGTCTGCCGAACGGCGACGCAATGAACCAGAACGATCCCAATCTCGATCGGGGTCTCAATACCCAGATGGCTTACTGGTACATCCAGAACAAGGAACTGGGCAAAATTAGTGTGGGGCGGATGGCCCATGCCGGCAAGAGCACGGCGATGGGGACGGACCAGTCCGGTACGCAGATCATCGATAGCTACACGCTGCTCGCCGGTTTCCCGCAGTTCATCATTCGAACGGATGGCGACCTGTCGCCGCCGCAATTGACCTGGGGCCAGCTTGCGTTCTGCTACAGCCAGTCGTCTCCCCTGGGAGGCGACTGCAATGGCATCGTCTTGAACGGTGTCCGCTATGATACGCCGACGGTCGCCGGCTTCACTGCGTCGGCCAGTTGGGGCGAGGATGATTTCTGGGAGGTGGCGCTTCGCTATTCCCAGGAGATTTCTGGTTTCAAGGTGGCGTTTGGAACCGGATATTCGGAGTTCACGATCGAAAACGTGACAGGTCCCTTACCTGCCGGAAGCCGGAAGGACAGCAAGTTCTTTCAGGTAGGCGGATATCTTCAGCATATGGCGAGCGGGCTCTTCGTCCACGCTGCGTACGGACATGAAAACAACAGCGATACGACTGTCGTCGTCGGCACGCCTGCAACGCAGGTGACGCCGCCCGACAGCAACCAGTGGTACGTAAAAGCAGGGATTCGGCGGGCATGGACGCCGCTCGGTGCCACCATTGTCTATGGTGACTACGCGGAATACCTGGATCAGGTCGGCCCCAACGCCCTTGGCTTAGGGATCGAGAGCAGCACGTTCCGCAGATCAGGCGCCACGATCGCGCCTGCAGGACGCGGACTTCGTCAGCGTGGGGGCCCTCATCAACTTCTGATCCCCCCGCTTATCGGCCACGGTCTGCGGCTTTGGGTTTCGCTGGGTATCTGCTGCTTGCAATTGGGTCGGAGAGATACGTAGTTGCCTTGGCACTTGCTGCTGTCTTTGCGCTCATGCCCATCGTCTTGTTCGGCATCCGCTCGAGCAACCGCATCAACGGGCTCATGTCCGGCGTCGAATGCTTTGGGACAGTTTGCGGCGTGATCGAGCGGAGGGTCGGGGTCATCTGGGTTGGATGTTAAGCGGCTTTCTATTGCCGCTGCAATCGTCGCTTCCGGATGGTGTCGCGTTTGATCCTTTCTCTTTGCAACAGGATTTGCCGCTGCAATCGTCGCTTCCGGATGGTGTCGCGTTTGATCCTTTCTCTTTGCAACAGGATGTTTTGGCCGTGCCGAAAGTAGACGTTGGCAGGGGTCAGGTTTTTCAGGCTCTCGTGGTATCGGCGGTGATTTGAGCGTCTGATGCCAGCGCTCGATCTTGCCCTGGGTTTGCGGGTGATGGGGCGCGCCGCGGACGGCCGGCTATTCCAATCTTCTGACATTGCGCGCGGTGACTGATACGCCTTGGGTTGATCTAACTTTATTGGGTATGAGCGGGACGCCCCCTCGATAGAGCGCGCGACTCAATCGATCACAGTCGTCTCAACTGTACCGAATGTCCTCGCTCTACCCTCCGAGCCGTTGTTATCGAAACATGGGGAATGGCGCCGTCAATGTTGCCGGAGTTCTCCGTGGATATAGTCTTCCAGCTGCTCGATCACGAAGCGCTGATCTTTGATGACGCTCTTGACCAGATCGCC
>JALOTA010000005.1 GCA_025458125.1 Hyphomicrobium sp. | reverse complement strand
ACGGAGACCGCAGGTGGCGCCGACAACGAGCGGATCGTCGGCTATTTCCGCCAATCCGGCCACCCCGAGATCGGGGACGACGAAACGCCGTGGTGCGCGGCATTCGTGGGCGCGATGATCGAGAAAACCGGGCATCGGTCGGCTGCATCTTTGCGGGCGCGATCGTATCTGAATTGGGGGGTCACGATCGACGGCGCGAAGCTGGGTGCAATCGCAATCTTGTCGCGTGGCGGCAATTCGGCACTCGGGCATGTGGGTTTCGTCGTCGGCGCAACGGACGATGCTCTGATTCTGCTTGGAGGCAATCAGAGCAATTCGGTCTCGGTACAGTCCTTCAAAAAGACACGGCTGCTCGGGCTGCGCTGGCCTCAGGCGACGGAGCCGCCGGTGGAAGCGAAGCCCAAACCTGAGGCAGGAGTTTTGGCGGACACGGGTGGCGCGTTCGAGACGGCGCTTGGGCATGTGCTCGAGATGGAAGGCGGGTTCAACGACGATCCGTTCGATCCCGGCGGGCCGACGAACTACGGGATAACGCTTCGCACCTATGCCAATTACACCGGACGGACGATCGATGCCGGTTCGCGCGCCCTATTGCTTGCGGAACTGATCGCGATACGTCCCGAAACCGTCAGAGACATCTATCTGAAGCGATATTGGACGCCGGCGCGATGCGAGGAGCTGCCGGCGGGTCTGGCGCTCATGCATTTCGATGCGGCGGTCAATCATGGTGTGGGCGCCGCCATCCGGTGTTTGCAAATGGCCGTTCATGCCGCGGCCGATGGAGAGATCGGGCCCTTCACGAGGCGCGCGATCGACGAGGCTTCGCCGTGTGACGCCGTCGCCCGGTACGCGGCTCTGCGGGAGAAGCGCTATCGCGCGCTTCCTCATTTCTGGCGCTTCGGACGCGGGTGGCTGAGGCGCGTGAGAAAGACAAAAGCTGCGGCACTAGCCGTCTGCGACAGGGCACAAGGCCCCCCTCGGATCACACCACTGTCTGCTTCACAAACCAATGGAGACATAGCCATGACGCCATCACAGCCGCCGTCGCCGAAATGGTGGGGACACTCGTTGACCGTATGGGGCGCTGCCGTTACGGCGGCGGCCGCCATCCTGCCGGCACTCGGACCGCTGATCGGACTGGATATCACAAGCGAGACGGTTCGGCAGATCGGATCGGACGTTGGTGCGATCGCGCAGGCCGTGGCCGGTGTGGTCGGAACTCTGATGACGCTCTATGGCCGGTCGCGGGCAACGGCGCCGCTTATCCGGCGCGAAGTGAACGTGCGGCTTTGACCTCATTGGCATTCATGGCCGGTTCAGGCGGCTGCTGACAGGATCGCATTTAGCGACGAGGGTTTGCGTCTCTGCTTGACCTGTGCATGATCCGGCCATGATCCGCCTCACTGCCGTCCTCATTTTAGCTGTGATGGTAATCGTCCCGCCGGGACGATTGTTCGCCGATGCGTCCGTATGCATCGAAGACTGGTCGACGGCCGTTCCGGTGGTCAAAGAGGAAGGGCTTGCACCGGTCGAAAAGGTGACCAGTCTCGCCAAGAGCCGGGTTGATGGCGATATCGTGAAGGTCACGTTATGCAAGGAGGACGAACGCTACGTCTACCGGCTCCTGGTGCGATCATCCAATGGCAAGATGGCGCCAGTGATCGTCGATGCGAAGGAGCCGTTCGGGCGCTAGGAAACGCCGCATTCCTCTTTATAATCGGGAGATGCCGCCGGGAGGCGGTGGTGCAACCCGAGCAATCAACAGGCGGTGGCTGTGCGCATACTCGTCGTCGAAGATGACAAGGATCTCAATCGCCAGCTTGTCCGGGCGCTGGGCGATGCGGGTTATGCGGTGGATACCGCGTTCGACGGCGAGGAGGGGCACTTTCTCGGAGACACCGAGCCTTATGATCTCGTCATCCTCGATCTCGGGTTGCCGAAGAAGGACGGCATTTCGGTTCTGGAACAGTGGCGCCGGTCAAACCGGGTCATGCCAGTCATCATCCTGACGGCGCGTGATCGCTGGAGCGACAAAGTCTCGGGAATGGATGCGGGCGCCGACGATTACGTGGCCAAGCCGTTCCACATGGAAGAACTTCTGGCGCGCGTGCGCGCGCAGGTGCGGCGGGCGTCGGGGCACGCAAAGAGCGAAATCGAGTGCGGACCGGTTCGTCTCGACACGAAGACGGCTCGCGTGACGTGCAACGGGCAGCAGGTGAAGCTCACCTCGCACGAATACAGGTTGCTCGCGTATCTCATGCATCATCGCGACCGCGTCGTATCGCGAACCGAACTCGTGGAGCATCTCTACGAGCAGGATTTCGATCGCGACAGCAACACGATCGAAGTTTTTATCGGCCGGCTGCGCAAGAAACTTCCGACCGAATTGATCGAAACGGTTCGTGGCCTCGGATACCGGATGGGATCCGGCAGCGATGCGATTTAACTCGCTCGCTTTCCGGTTGATCGCTACGTCTGCGGCGTGGCTGGCGGTGGTCCTGCCGATCGCGGGCTACATCATTTTCAGGCTCTACAGTGAGGACGTGCAGGCAAGTTTCGATCAGAGGCTGGAGAAACTCGTCAACTCAATTGCCGTCGATTCGCTACTCAGCGGAGGTGCCGATCCAGTTGCCCCACTGAACCGCTATGAACCGCTTTTTGAGGAAACGCAGTCGGGCTGGTATTGGCAGATCAAACCACTCGACGATCCCACCGCGCTGCAACTCGTGTCGGCGTCGCTGGCCACGGCTACTCTTCCATCGCCCTATGAAGCCAAGATCGCGCCCGATCCCATGGGACAGAGGTGGATGAATGCGAAAGGCCCACTGGGCGAGCCGATCCGCGTGATCGAAGTGGTCGACACCAAGGGTCATCAGGGAAACGCGCCGCGCTATGCGGTGAGTGTCGCTGGGCCGATTGCGTGGCTGGAAAGCCGTAACCGTAATTTTCGCAATCGGCTGTCGATTGCGCTGGCCCTGACGGGACTTGGGCTCGTCACCGCGACCCTGTTCCAGGTGCGCTTTGGACTGCTGCCGCTGCAAAGGATCGAAAAAGGGTTGGCGGCAATTCGTTCCGGTGACGCCGTTCGCCTGGAAGGCAGCCTGCCGGCCGAGATCGAACCGATGCAGTCGGAACTCAACGCTCTCATTCAGTCCAATCAGGACATCATTGATCGCGCGCGCACGCAGGTTGGAAATCTGGCGCATGCCCTGAAGACGCCGCTGGCGGTCATCATCAACGAGGCGCGGGAAGACAAGGGAGCGATCGGGGAGAAAGTCGCGGAACAGGCCAACATCATGCGCGACCAGATCACGCTTTATCTCGACCGGGCGCGCATGGCCGCCCGTGTCGGCGTGATGGGGCGGGCGACGGACGTCCAGCCTGTGCTGGAGCCGATCGTCCGGGCACTTGAACGGATATATCGCGAGCGGGACATCCGCATCGATCTGCTATGCCCGACGGGGCTCAAATTCCAAGGGGAACGGCAGGACCTGGAAGAAATGGCCGGCAACCTTCTCGACAATGCCTGCAAGTGGGCGAGGACCCGGGTATCTGTGTCGGTCGAAGTCGAGGCGGCTCGGGACGGCCGGGGCGCTCGCCGCCTCGTGCTGATGGTGGGGGATGACGGGCCGGGCCTGCCGCCGGACCAGAGGGCCAAACTCGGTCAGAGAGGTTTGCGGCTCGACGAGACCAAGCCGGGCTCAGGTCTAGGACTTTCCATTGTGACGGATCTGGCGCAGCAATACCGGGGCCGTCTCCATCTCGGCGAGAGCGCGTTTGGGGGGCTGGAGGCCCGGCTGGAATTGCCATCCGCGGGCTGAGAATATTCTTGATAACCCAGGAGCCGGGGTCGAACTTTCGCCCGAATCGGGATGGTAATCCTGGAAATTGAGCTGCAATGAGTCGTTCAAAGAAGCGGAGGCCCCGCGCCTAGTGAACGCACTTGCAGCGCCAACGGAGGGGTTCACTAATGCGCGCCTCGCGCTTGCTAGCGTTGATCATCTCGCCGGTTTTACTGGTTGGCTGCAGCGGTGAAGGCCCGAACAAAGCCGACACTGGCCTTGCCGTGGGCGCTTTGGCGGGTGGCATCCTGGGCAATCAGGTGGGCAAAGGATCGGGCCGCGTTGCGGCGACAGCGATCGGTGCCGTCATTGGCGGGGTCGTTGGCAGCGAGATCGGCCGTAGCATGGACGAGCAGGATCGCATGCTGGCCCAGCAGGCGGAATTCGATGCCCTGGAGCGGGGGCAGTCGGGCGTTGCCAAGCAATGGCGCAACCCCGACAACGGTCGCTACGGTGAGGTCGTGCCGAGCCGTCCCTACAAGCGGGCCGGGGTCGATTGCCGTGATTACACCCATAAGATCTTTATCGACGGGCGCCCGCAAAGCATGAACGGGACCGCGTGCCGGAATCCTGACGGAACGTGGACCAACGTGACCTGACCAGGGCTCATGGTCCCGCCATTGGCAGCCGCCGCAACTCTTCGTTACGGCGGTTTTTTCGTTGGGGGCGAACATAGCCGGCAAGGGAACCTGACCGGGCAGCGGCCGCGACAGAAGGGCTAACGCAGGTTTGGCCCTTGTCACCCGGAAGGGCTGCACCTATTCCAGCGTTACAGTGCGGCCGCTTGGTTCACACATGCTTCTTTGGATTGTTTTCTCGGTGTTGACCGCAGGGGTCGTTGCGACGCTCCTCTGGTGGTACCGGCATGCGCCGGCGGAAGCTCTCGACGCGGATGCCGACGTTTTCGTCTACGCGGATCAGCTCTCGCAAATCGATGCAGACCGGGCCAAGGGTCTCTTGACAGACGCAGAGGCGGTGTCGGCCCGCGCGGAAGTGGGGCGGCGGCTTCTGGCCCGTGCTACAGCCAGCACGACAGGGAACGCAGAGACCGCGCGGGGTTCGACACGGCTGGCCGTGGCGGCCTCGGTTGCTATACCGGTGGCGGCGCTTGCGCTCTACGTCGGGCTCGGGTCGCCGGGCCTTCCGGATGTCCCGCATGCGGGACGTACCGAGACCGCCGCAGCCCGCGACGGTGTGGATGCCCTGATCGCGCGCGTGGAAGATCGTCTGCGTGCGGTGCCCGATGACGGCAACGGCTGGGATGTGATCGCGCCGATCTATCTGCGCATGGAGCGCTACGGGCAGGCGGCAGAGGCGTTTGCCAATGCGAACCGCCTTCTGGGCGAGACGCCGAAGCGTCTTGCCGGGTTTGCGCAGGCGGAGATCCTCGCCAACAACGGGATCGTGAATGCGAACGCAAAGATTGCCGCGGAACGGCTGTTGGCACTGGAACCAGACCGGCTGGATGCCCGGATGTGGCTCGCGTTGGCCAAGGAACAGGACGGCCGCTTTAACGACGCACTGGCTGATTATAGAGCCCTGTTGTCGTCCCCGCAGATGACACCCGCGATGACATCAGCGGTCGAAGTGCGAATTGGGGCCGTAGAACGGTTGGCAAGGGGCGATAAGATCGAACTGGGCCAGAATGCCATTGAGGTGCCACAGGGCCGCCCACCTGCACCTGCGGATCAACAGGCGATGATCGAGGGAATGGTCGCGCGGCTCGCCAGCAGGTTGCAGACGGACGGCAATGATCCTTCAGGCTGGGTACAGCTGATGCGGTCCTACAAAGTGCTCGGACGAAACGACGATGCCGTGAAGGCGCTGCAAGATGCTCGCAAGGCTCTCGCGGGCAACAACAGTTCGCTCGATCAGATCAACACGGCGGCCTCCGAACTCGGGATCGAGGCGGGCGCGAAGGACAGTGAGCAGAAATGACGCGCAAGCAGAAACGTGGTGTGCTGATCGGCTCAGGCGTGGCGATCCTGTCGCTGGCCGCACTGCTCGTCATGTTCGCATTCCGCGAGAATATCGTATTCTTCCATACGCCCAGCGATGTAACAGCCAACAAGATCGATGCCGGGCAGCGGTTTCGCCTGGGTGGTCTCGTGGCCGAGGGTTCGGTGAAGCGGGGGCAGGGGACGACGGTCGGGTTTGCGGTGACGGATACGCTGGCCAAGGTCGATGTCTCGTATACCGGCATCCTGCCGGATCTTTTTCGCGAAGGCCAAGGGGTGGTGACGGAGGGCAGGCTCGGGCCGGATGGCGTGTTCGTAGCCGATACGGTTCTTGCCAAGCACGACGAGAACTACATGCCACCGGAAGTCGCAAAGGCACTGCAGGAAAAAGGCGTGAAGCTCGGCCCCGGTGCCGAGCATCCCGCCGGAGCGGCCAACTGATCGGGCGGTATCGAGAGGAGTGTGAGATGATTGCCGAGATCGGACACTTCGCGCTGATCCTCGCCCTTGTCGTGGCAACGGTGCAGATGATCGTTCCCATGTGGGGCGCGCACCGGCGCGACGGGGCTGCCATGGCCATGGGCGATGGAGCGGCCGTTGTCCAGCTGGCGCTCCTCGGTATTTCATTTCTGGCGTTGATGCATGCTTTCGTGACGTCGGACTTTTCGGTTCTCAACGTTGCGGACAACTCGCATTCGGACAAGCCGCTGCTCTACCGGATTTCGGGAGTGTGGGGGAACCACGAAGGTTCGATGCTTCTCTGGGTGCTCATTCTCGCGCTGTTCGGTGCAGCGGTGGCTCTCTTCGGACGCAATCTCCCCACGACACTGCGCGCCAACGTTCTGGGCGTCCAGGCATCGATCGCCGTCGCGTTCCTGCTTTTCATCCTTTTCACGTCCAATCCTTTCGAGCGCGTCAACCCTGCGCCGTTTGAAGGACGTGGTCTCAACCCCATTTTGCAGGACCCGGCTCTGGCGTTCCATCCGCCGTTTCTCTATGCGGGCTATGTCGGCTTCTCGATGGCGTTCTCCTTCGCAATTGCCGCCTTGATCGAAGGCCGCATCGATGCGGCTTGGGCGCGCTGGGTGCGTCCCTGGACCCTTGCGGCGTGGATGTGCCTGACGCTTGGTATCGCCATGGGGTCGTGGTGGGCCTATTACGAGCTGGGCTGGGGCGGATGGTGGTTCTGGGACCCGGTGGAAAACGCCTCCTTCATGCCGTGGCTCGCCGGAACGGCGCTGCTGCATTCCGCGCTGGTCATGGAAAAGCGCGACGCCTTGAAGGTGTGGACGATCCTCCTCGCCATCCTGACCTTCTCTTTGTCTTTGATGGGCACCTTCCTGGTCCGCTCGGGAGTGTTGACGTCGGTGCATGCCTTCGCCGTCGACCCGGATCGCGGGATCGTGATCCTGACCATCATGATGTTCTTCACGGGCGGCGGTCTGGCGCTTTTCGGATGGCGGGCAAGCACTCTTCGGCAAGGCGGGCTTTTCGCGCCGATCAGCCGCGAGGGGAGCCTCGTCCTCAACAACGTCCTGCTCTCCGTGGCGTGCGCCACGGTGCTTGTGGGGACGCTTTATCCGCTCGTGCTGGAAGGCATCACCGGCGAGAAGATTTCCGTTGGTCCGCCGTACTTCAACATGACATTCATTCCCCTGATGCTGCCCCTGTTGCTGGCGATGCCTTTCGGGCCGCTGCTGGCGTGGAAGCGCGGTGATCTCAGAGCGGTTGCTCAGAGGCTCGGGTTTGCCGCAGGTCTTGCGATCTTGCTGACGGTTCTCGCGGCGGCGATCCACGGGCGGGGGCCGTGGCTGGCGCCGATCTGCGCTGCGCTCGGCTTGTTCGTTCTCTTCGGCGCGATCACCGATCTCCTCAGCCGCGCCCGTTTCGGCGACGTCTCGCGCGGAGAGTTTGTGCGGCGCTTGCTCAATCTTCCCCGGTCGGCCTATGGCACGGCTCTGGCTCACGCCGGTATCGGCATCATGGTGCTCGGGATCGTGGGAACGAGTGCCTATCAGACTGAGAAGATCATTGCGTTGATGCCGGGCGAGCGTGCGGAAGTCGCCGGGTATGAATTGGTTTTCAAGGGCATTCAGCCCTCGAAGGGGCCGAACTATTCCGAGCAGATCGCCACGTTCGATGTGACGAGAAACGGGGCCCCGGTGACGACGTTGATGCCCTCGAAGCGGCTCTATACAGCGCCGCCACAACCGACGACCGAGGCCGGCATTTATCCCGCGTGGACGGGGGATCTCTATATCGCGCTGGGTGACGAACAGCCGAGCGGCGCAGTGGCGCTTCGCCTCTACTTCCATCCGCTTGTCCGGTTCATCTGGATCGGCGCCGTGATCATGTTCGTTGGCGGAGCAATCTCGCTCAGCGACCGCCGACTTCGGGTCGGCGCGCCGCAGCGTTCGCGGCGGAGCCGCGTCGCCGCGGTTCCGGCGGAGTAGCGGTAATGGGGTGTTTTCGAAGGCTGCTCTTCGTTGCTGCCGCGGCACTTCTGCTGCTTCCGCTGCCGTTAGTCCCAGCCGCTGTCGCGGTTCAACCCGACGAAATTCTATCCGACGCCGGCATGGAAAGGCGTGCACGCGCGATATCCGCGGGCTTACGCTGCCTCGTCTGTCAGAACCAGTCGATCGATGACAGCGATGCGCCGCTCGCCAAGGATCTGCGGGTTCTGGTGCGCGAACGGCTGGTTGCTGGAGATAGTGACAGCGAAGTTCTGGATTACGTGGTCGCGCGCTATGGAGATTTCGTTCTGCTGAAGCCGCCGATGAACACACATACGATGCTATTGTGGCTTGCACCCCTCATGCTTCTGGCCGGGGTGGTGGTCTTCATCATCAGGCGTTTGTCGAATCCCTCGGCTGTTGCGTCGACAGCGGTGCCATTAAGTGACCAGGAGCAGGCCGCTCTCGATCGTATCCTGAAGGAACGAAGTGGTGACGGATCGTCCGCCTAGGGGCCGCGCGGCTGGCGGACTCCGACACTTCCGGTCTCGACCGATGCGGGATTGATGGCCGGTATTTCGGACACCGCGACAAGGGCCTCCAGCCGGCGCAAGATTTCAGTACTGGCGATTCCCGTGCGCGGCCGCCGTTCAGTAGCTTCGAATTTCTCGATGGCAATCCGCAATTCCGATGAATATCGGCCGTCGGTCGGGCCGCGGTAATAGCCGGCGGCAAGAAGCGCGGTTTGCAGTCGCCCGATAGCGGCAGGCGTGGAGAGAATGTCTACACCGGCCAGTTGGTTCTTCTGCTCGAGGAAGGCCACGGTGCTCACGCCGGTGTTGGCTATCGTGTCGGACCGGTAGCGGTGCAAGACCTCGCCGGACTGCATCAGAACCTGAGATTGAAGATAAGTTCCCACGTTGATACCGACGACTTCGGGGCCGCGCGGGCCGTCGGTGAGGAGCGGCGATCCCGATGACGCGCCGCCTGTGTCACAGGTGTGCAGGATCAGCGCGCCGGCATCGGCGAAGTCCCCGGCGATGACGTGGCCCTTTATCTTCTGTCCGAGGCGGCGCACGGCGCAGGGTGGACTGAGCGTGAGTCTCCAGTTTCCAAAGTCGCCATGATAGCCCACCTGGTAAATTGGCCGCGCTTCCTCATCCGCCGAAAGCTCGGTGGGCCGTCTGTTCACGAGCGGCAATCCGCCCGAACGGCAGACCGGTGAGGCGAGCCGCACGAGCGCCCAATCCCTGGTCGCATCAATGGGCGGTGTCGTGGAAAGGCTCGTCGTGCCGCTCACGATGTTCTGGGCGGCTGCCCCGTGGTCAGCGCCCGCGATGCGTACGCCCGCGGCATGCCTATTCATGGAGGCTAACCGGAACGAAACCTTGGCCAGTGGAACGGGGGCCTCACCTCGCGTTCGATAGAAGCAGTGGGCTGCCGTTGCGACGGTCGATTGGTCGACGCAAAATGCCGTGCAGACGGAGCGGGAACGCGGCTCGTAGAGTAGCCCGATTTTGTCTTCGAGGGCCCTCATGCGCGAGGGCAGCGGCGTGCGGTCGTCCGGTCCGAAAACGGCCACAGGCTGAACGAAACCGGTCGCTGTGTGCCGATCTGGAACATGGCTGGCAGCCCCGTCGAAACTCAGGGCGACGGTCGGGAGAGCGGCCCCCAGCGTAAGGAAAACCGCTCCAGCCAAGGCCAGGAGATGGCCTCCGCGGCGCTGATTTCTGGGTTCCAACTGCCTGGTCTGGCGCACCAAAACGTGCCTTCCCCTAAAACGATGTTCCTTCATTAACAACTCTTAAGAAGGCCGAAAGGCGGCTGTAAGGCCCCACGTCATAAGTCAACTTCCATGCCCTGAGTGGCTCGGTCCCATGGAGGTTCCCCTGATGTCTACGCCTAATCCTGCCAGCCCGTCTGGTGCCCGTTCAGCAAGTCTTGCGCCAGCGACGAGCCGCCGCCGGATTGCTGTCGCAGGTGCTGTTGCAGGCCTTGGTCTGCTTGCGGCTTTGCCGGCGCTGAGCCCCGCCGTTGCGCAGCTGAAGTCCGACTCCCCAGCTGTGGAGACGCCGTTCGGTCGTGCTCCCCTCTCGTTTGCCGATGTCATCGAAAAAGTGAAGCCGTCGGTCGTTTCGATCTCTGTCGTTTCCGGTGGCGAGAAGACTGCTGAGAATGGCGACAACCGGGGACTGCCGGAAGGCATGCCCGACATTCCCGAAGACAGCCCGTTCTACGAGTTCTTCAAGCGTCTTCCCAAGGAATTCCGTGGTCCGCAGGGCCCGCGTCCTCCGCAGCAGGCGCAGGGGTCGGGCTTCGTGATTACACCTGACGGCTATGTCGTGACCAACAACCACGTGGTCGAAGGCGCAACAAAGATCCAGGTCAGCTTCGATGACCAGGAGAAACTTGATGCGGACCTGATCGGTACTGATCCGCGCACCGATCTGGCACTGCTCAAGATCAAATCTTCAAAGACCTTCCCGGCCGTCAAGTTCGCAGAGAAGCCGGTGCGTGTGGGTGACTGGGCGATTGCCGTTGGCAACCCGTTCGGTCTCGGCGGCACGGTGACCGCGGGTATCGTCTCTGCTCTTGGCCGTGACATCGGATCGGGTCCCTACGACTTCCTTCAGATCGACGCGGCCGTGAACCGCGGCAACTCGGGCGGGCCCACATTCAGCCTCGAGGGCGACGTGATCGGCGTGAACACAGCCATCTTCAGCCCGTCCGGCGGAAACGTCGGCATCGCGTTCGCCGTACCCGCCAAGACGGCCATCGAGGTGATCGATCAGTTGAAGTCGAGTGGCAAGGTCAGCCGCGGCTGGCTGGGTGTGAAGATCCAGAACGTCGATGACGACACGGCCGCCGCGCTTGGCCTGCCCGCGCCCAAGGGTGCCCTCGTTAGCGAGATCACACCAAACGGCCCTGCCGCAGGTTCCGGTCTCAAGGTGCAGGATACGATCCTGCAGGTGAACCAGGACTCGATTTCGGACAGCCGCGATCTGGCGCGCAAGATCGCCGACTATGCTCCGGACACGACGGTTGATGTCAAAGTCTGGCGCAACAACAAGTCGGAGTCGGTGAAGGTCAAGCTGGGCATGTTCCCCGGTTCGATGGACGAGATCGCGAAGCTGGAACAGGGCAAACCGGTCGAGAAGCAGAGCGAGAAGACGACGCTTAATCTGCTCGGTCTCACCGTAGGGCCGGTTACTGGCGACAACGCAGAAGGCGTGGCCATCACGGAAGTCGACCCCGCCTCGGACGCTGCGGAAAAGGGTCTTCGTCCCGGCGACGTTATCGTGCAGGTCCAGGGCGAGGCGGTTGAAAATCCGGCCGATGTGGCCAAGGAGATCGCCAAGGTGCAGGAACTGGGCCGCTCGGCCGTGATGCTCAGCGTGAAGTCGCAGGACCGCACCCGGTTCGTCGCTGTCCAACTCAAGAAGGACGGGGAAACCGGCAAGGAAAAGGTCAAGGACAAGGGCTAAGTGCCCTAACCTGATCAGTCTGAATGTTCAGCCCTGGCGGCCGGTCGATCTTCTTCGACCGGCCGCCTCGACCTAAAGGGGTGGATCATGCAGAATAACATGACAGACGGCAGCCGGGCACGGAGCGTGCCGGCCGGGAGAGCGACGGGCATGCGAGTATTGGTGATCGAGGATGATCGCGAAACGGCGCAATTTCTTCAGAAGTCGTTGAAGGAGAGCGGGCACTCCGCCGACCTCGCGGCGGATGGCGAGACGGGGCTCTCGCTGGCTGAAACCGGACTTTACGACGTGATGATCGTTGATCGCATGTTGCCGAAGCTCGACGGTCTCTCTGTGGTCAAGTCTCTGAGGACGGGAGGAGTCCGTACGCCGGTGCTCATTCTGTCCGCGCTGGGCGACGTCGATGATCGCGTGAAGGGTTTGCGGGCGGGCGGCGACGACTATCTGACCAAGCCGTATGCCTACACCGAGCTGCTGGCGCGCATCGAGGCGTTGTCGCGGCGGGCGGTGCCGGAGGAACAGGTCACGAAGTACGTCGTCGGCGATCTGGTTCTGGATCGGCTTTCTCACCGCGTGACCCGGGGTGGCGAACCGATTGTGCTGCAGCCGCGCGAGTACCGGCTGCTGGAATATCTCATGAAGAATGCCGGTCAGGTGGTTACGCGCACGATGCTGCTCGAAAACGTCTGGGACTATCACTTCGATCCGCAGACGAACGTGATCGATGTGCATGTATCGAGGCTGCGCTCGAAGATCGACAAGAGTTTCGACAGGCCTCTTCTTCATACCGTTCGAGGCGCCGGTTACATGGTGCGCGATGGTGCTGGGTAAGCTCGGTGCGTCCGCCTGGACGTCCACGCCCTTCCGTCTGGCGGCCTTGAGCATCGCGGCCTTTCTTCTCACCGCAGCCGGCATCGTCGGTTTTCTGTTCTGGCAGACGAATGATCTTCTAACTGAGCAGGTTCTGTCGGGCCTACGCGCCGAAGTGCAGGAGCTGCGCCACATCGAGGCGGCGGCGGGCTCAGCGTCGGTAGCCGAGGCCGTCAAATTGCGGGCGCGCCCGGACGGACCCGGCCTTTACTTCGTGGCTGACCGCAACGGCCGAAAACGCGCCGGCAATCTGAGCCGCCTGCCGCCTGAATTGCAAGGCGAAGGTGGCGGTACATTTCGCTACGAACGTGAACCGGGCAATGAACGGCTGGCCGTTGCGCTACCAGTTCTGTTTTCCGATGGCTCGCGCCTTATTGTCGGGAGGGATATCGAAGAGCAGCGTGAATTCGCCAACCGGATGCGGACCGTGTTCCTTCTCGGGTTCGGTCTTCTTTCCATAGCAGGGCTTGCGGGCGGGCTCGGTGCGGGACGTCTGTTGTTGAACCGAATCGACCAGATCAACGCGGCCAGCCGGTCGATCATGGCGGGTGATCTTTCGCAGCGCGTGCCGCTCGCCGGCACAAAAGACGAGCTCGACAACCTGGCTCGGAACCTCAACATGATGCTCGACCGTATCGAGCAACTCATGAGCGGGCTCCGGGAGGTTTCTGACAACATCGCTCATGATTTGAAAACGCCACTCAGCCGGCTCCGGAACCGCGCGGAAGCCACGCTCCGGGACGGTGGTGACGATTGCGCCCAGTACCGCGCCGGGCTGGAGCGCGTGATCGAGGAAGCCGACGAGCTCATCAAGACCTTCAATGCCATGCTTCTCGTTGCGAGGCTGGAAGCGGGCGCACTTGAAGGAACTGTGGAGCCATTCGATCTCGGCGCGCTCGTGCGGGACGTGGCGGAATTCTATGAGCCCGTCGCCGACGAGCAAGGGCTGGAATTGACCGTTGATGCCGGTGATGGTCCGGAAATCGTCGCAAACCGGCACCTTGTCAGCCAGGCGGTGGCCAATTTGATCGACAACGCCATCAAGTATGGCCGTTCCGAGCCGCCGGGGCCGGGGTCGATCGCGGTTTCTGTCACAGAGCTCGCGAACGACATGGAAATCGCCGTCGCTGACCGTGGCCCGGGGATCAGCGCCGAGG
Source organism: Hyphomicrobium sp. (assembly GCA_025458125.1). Classification (GTDB taxonomy): domain Bacteria; phylum Pseudomonadota; class Alphaproteobacteria; order Rhizobiales; family Hyphomicrobiaceae; genus JAGVSR01. The sequence continues at coordinate 23,631 of JALOTA010000005.1, read as the reverse complement.
ATCGGGAGCGTGCCCTCAAGCGCTTTGTGCGCCTTGAGGCAAGCCGAACGAAGCCCGGCACGGGGCTCGGCCTCAGTCTCGTCGCGGCGGTTGCGCGCTTGCACCATGGCACGGTACGTCTCGAAGACAATGCCCCGGGGCTGAGAGCCGTTCTCGTTCTGCCTCGCGGGCGCGCGGGGACCGGCGCGTAGACGCCCGGCCTCGAACCAACGGGGAAACAGGGCGTGCAGGTATCGGGAGCAGGAAGTGGAATTCTGGCGGACCGTATCCGCGCGGTTCCCTTGGATGATGCAGATGGAGGTGGGCGCAGGGAGGTGGATGCTCTGCGTGCTGAGATTGGGCCAGATGGTCCATTCGCCAGCCTCGCCGCATCTCTTGCCAACGAACGGCTGGCATCGTTCTTTTCTGGCGTGATCGCGGGATCTCCCTACCTGAAGGCGCTCATGCTGCGTAATCCTGGGCGGCTGCAGAGAGTCCTCGCGGCCGATCCGGCGATACACTTCAAGGAGATGACCGAAGAGCTTCATTGCGACATGTCGGGCGCGACGGAGATGGCGGCGGCCATGCGTCTCGTACGCGCGTACAAGGCCGAGGTGGCGCTGCTTGTCGCGCTGGCCGATCTGGGAGAGGTCTGGCCGGTCATGACCGTGACCGAGACTCTGACCAGATGCGCGGATGCGGCGGTACAGACCAGTGTCGATTTTCTGTTCCGCGTGGCCGGCGGCCGTGGGGACATTGTCCTGGACCCTGGCGGTGGCAGCACGAATACGGGCTACATCGTACTTGGAATGGGCAAGTACGGCGCGGGCGAACTCAACTATTCGAGCGACATCGATCTCATCGTTTTCTACGATCTGTCTCGTGCCCGGCTGAAAAAGACGATCGAGCCCTCGCCGTTTTTCGTGCGTATCACGCGTGACCTAGTCCGGCTTCTCGATGAGCGGACCGCGGACGGATATGTTTTCCGGACAGACCTGCGACTCAGGCCCGACGCCGGGGCGACCCAGGTAGCGCTCTCGACCGACGCGGCGATGATCTATTATGAAAGCTTCGGGCAGAATTGGGAGCGTGCCGCGCTGATCAAGGCCCGGCCGGTGGCAGGCGACCGCGAAGCCGGCGCGCAGTTGTTGTCGGAACTCTCCCCCTTCGTCTGGCGGCGCTATCTCGACTACGCGGCGATCGCCGATATTCATGCGATGAAGCGCCAGATTCACGCATTTCGCGGGTTCGGAAACATCGGCGTTTCCGGTCATAACGTGAAGCTCGGGCCGGGCGGCATTCGAGAGATCGAGTTCTTTGCGCAGACGCAGCAACTGATCGCTGGGGGGAGGCAGCCGGATCTCAGAGCTCAGCGAACGCTGGACGCCCTGATTTGCCTGGAAGCGCGCAACTGGATCCGCCCGGAAGTGCGGGCCGATCTTTCGCAGGCGTATCTGGAGCTGCGCCGGATCGAACACCGGGTTCAGATGGTGGCGGACGAGCAGACACACGAGTTGCCGACCGACGAGGCGGCGTTGCAGCGGCTCGCCCGTTTTTCGGGATTTTCCTCTCTCGATGACTTCACGCGCAGCTACACCGCGACTCTGGAGCGCGTTCAGCAGCATTACTGTGAGCTCTTCGAGAATGCTCCAGATCTTACCGGGGATGGTGCCAACCTGGTCTTCGCCGGTGAGCGCGACGATCCCGATACGGTCGCTCATCTCAAACAACTGGGGTTCTCGCAGCCGTCGGAGGTTCTCTCGACCGTGCGCGGGTGGCATCACGGGCGCTATCCAGCGGTGCGCTCGGCGCGCGCCCGGGAGCTTCTGACGGAGGTTCAGGCTTCTCTTATCAGCGCGCTGGCAGAAACGGCTGATCCAGACCTCGCTTTCACAGGGTTCGACCGGTTCCTCGCGGCGCTGCCGGGCAGCGTTCAGCTGTTCTCTCTGCTCAAGGCAAATCCGGGTTTGCTGCGTCTTGTCTCCGATATCATGGGCACGGCACCAAGACTCGCGCGCGTTCTTGCCAAGCGTCCGCGTCTACTCGATGCGGTTATCGATCCGCGTGCAATGGCGGCAATGCCTGCAGCGGCGGAGATCGATGCCGCGATTGCTGCAGAAGTCGCCTCGGCTAGGGACCAGCAGGACGTTCTCGACCGGATGCGCGTGGTCGGGAGCGAGCAATCCTTCCTGATCGGGGTGAAAATTCTGTCTGGCGCCATCAATGCGGGACAGGCGGGCGGTGCCTACGCGCTGCTCGCCGATCGATTGATATCGGCGCTGCATCGCGTGGTTGGCGCGGATCTGGAACGGGCTCATGGCACGGTGCCCGGCGGCGGCGCGGCTGTTATCGCGATGGGCAAGCTCGGCGGGCGGGAGATGACGGCCTCGTCCGATCTCGACCTGATCGTCGTCTATGATTTCGACGAGGCCGCAGCACAGTCAAACGGCGAGCGGCCGCTCGCGCCCAGCCAGTACTATGCACGATTTACGCAGCGTCTCGTGACGGCTCTCACCGCGCCGACGGCCGAAGGTACGCTCTACGATGTGGATCTGAGGCTTCGCCCATCAGGACAGAAGGGTCCGGTCGCTACTCAGCTTTCTGGATTTGTTGATTATCAGATCAATGAAGCATGGACGTGGGAGCACCTGGCACTGACCCGGGCTCGTGTCGTCAGCGGCAGTCCGGCGTTGCGGGTGAAGGTCGAGGAGGCCATCCGCGCCACGCTGGTCCACCCGCGCGAGCGGGCGAAAGTGGCGGCCGATGTTCGCGATATGCGGGCGCGCATCGCCGCCGATAAGGGGACGGACAACATCTGGGATCTGAAGCAGGTCCGCGGGGGGCTGGTCGATCTGGAGTTCGTCGCTCAGTACCTGCAACTGGTTCATGCAGCGCGCCATCCCGGTGTGCTCGATCAGAATACCTGTTCTGCGTTCCAGAAGCTGGGCGCCGCTGGGTGCCTGGAGACCGGGGAAGCCGAAGCTCTCATTGCCGCTACGCGCCTCATTCACGATCTCACGCAGGTCTTCCGGCTTTGCCAGGATGGAACATTCGATCCAGCCGCCGCTTCGAAGGGCTTGAAGGAGCTTGCCGCGCGCGCGGGGGATTGCCCTTCCTTTGAAGCGTTGGAGCTAAAACTCAGAGATGTTCTAGGTGCCAACCACGATCGTTTCGAACGGCTAATTGTCTGATTTCGCCGCAACGGGCGGTTCTGCGACGGATTTCGGGGGTGGCGTCCGTTGAGCTTTCCGAAGGCAGGACGAAGGGTCCTGTGGGAAGCCGGCGGAGGATTGTATGAGTAAAGCGGCAGGAATGGCTTTTGCAGGGATCTTTGCGGTCTTCGGCGCAGCAGGCGCCATAGCTGCGGTCGGTGATGGCGAAGGCGAAAGGTCGGGCCAGCCCGCCAGCCAACGCAGCGGCCAGGGTCTCAAGCGGTTCGATGCGGACCGTGATCAGGCGGTCTCCGTCGACGAATTCCTGAAACGCCGGGTGGAGACTTTCACGAAGCGCGACAAAAACAGCGATGGTGTGCTGGATCCTGCGGAACTCGGTCAGGCGCCTCTGGGCTTTCGTCAGCAGAGGCGAGAGCAGCGGTTGGAGCGCATGCTGGTCCGGCTGGACGGCAATGGCGATGGCAAAGTAACGCGCGCAGAATTCGATGCCGGCCGCCCCGAGGATGCCGGGCGCAGTTCGCGGTCCGAACGCATGGCGGACCGACGGAAGCTTCTGTTTTCATTCTATGACCGGAATGGGGACGGTGTCATCGAGAAGGCGGAATTCGAGGCCGGTCGCGCAGAAGAGATCGAATTCGGCCGGCGTAAGCGGCTGCATTCACTCGACCGCAATGGCGATGGGAAGGTGACGCTAGAAGAATACACAGCCGATGCCCGCTTTCGCTTTCTCCGTCTCGATCTTGATCGTGACGGACGGATTACCGCCGTCGATCTCCCCCCCGTCGAGCGGCAGATCTGGTCGGCCCGGTGAGGTTTCCGGCGATGCCGTTTTGCAGGCTGGTATTCGGTTCGTGAACGATGCACAATTAATGCCTTTCTCATTGGCCGGTGCGATGCCGGGACGAGCAGTGGCAGCAGGTGACATGGCGCCGGGCGGCAGGCCCGGAACGGGACGGCGGGGCGCGGATCGGGAGGATGAGGCTCTCCTGGTGCGCGTCGCGTCGCATGATCCGTTGGCCTTCCGGCTGCTCGCAGACCGGCATATCCCGGCGCTCATACTTCTTGGCCGTAGGCTTTTGCGGGATGAGGCGGAAGCCGAGGATCTGGCGCAAGAGGCGCTGCTCAGGTTATGGCGGCTCGGCGCCAAGCTGGACGTAGGGCCGGGCGGCGTAGGTCCATGGTTGAAAAAAGTGGTGTCCAATCTCGCGATCGACCGGCTGAGGGTGCGCGGGCGTCTCGACGTTACTGACGATCTGCCCGAACAGCCACAACCGGCCGATCAGTTACGCAGCCTCGAACGGCAGGAACTCGCGGAGCGCGTTGATGAGGCGCTCCGCCGTTTGCCGGACCGGCAGCGATTGGCTTTGACCATGTTTCATTACGAAGGCCTGAGCCTGCAAGAGGTGGGCAGTATGCTGGATGTATCGGCGGAAGCGGTCGAGTCCCTCTTGGCCCGGGCGCGCCGCAGCATGAGGGCAGCCCTGGCGGCGGAATGGAAATCGATGCAGGAGGAGAGCCGCAGCGATGCATAAAATTAGCCGGGACTTGGGTCTATGACGACAGCAAACGAAATGCAGCGGCTACGCGACGTTCTGGATGCCTACGGTGCTGATCGTTCCCGCTGGCCCGCGGAAGACCGTGGGGCGCTTGAGCAAATCGTGGCCGGAAACGGCGATGCCGCAAGATTGCTGGCGGAGGAAGCCGCATTCGACAGCCTGCTGGCGCATGCCCCCGATACCGTTTCCGGTATGAGCGTCCAGCGTGTGCGTTCATCGCTGATGGCTCGGATTGAGCCAGGGGCAGCGGCCTTGCCCGACGCGAGCAACGTTGTTCCTCTCGTGCGAAAGGCACACGATGATCGCCGGCAGCAGGCGAGGGGGCAGTTGTGGCGCGATCTTTCGGTGATGGCGGCGGCGCTTCTCCTCGGATTTTTCACGGTCTCGACCGGGGTTCTCGACGGAAGTTCGCTCGATCCGGCGCATTTGACCGTGAATGTGGCCGGCGAGGCGGACGACGTGAGCGCCGTCGCCCTCGGCAGTAGCGAAGACGATCTGATGCAGGAGGAGATGCTGTGACCGATACCCCTCCGGCCTCCGCGGAATTGGCGCCTGCCTCCGGGCGGCGCTGGTTGCTGGTCGGCTCGCTGGCGCTCAACCTGCTCTTCCTCGGTGGACTTGGCGCCCTGTGGTGGAAAGGACCGATGCCTGGCTTTGGTCATCCCGGTCCTGCTCAGACCGCCTTTGGTCTCATGAAGTTCTCGCGTGACCTGCCGCCCGAGCGGCGAGATGCCGTGCGCCGGCACTTGAAAGAGGCTCGCCTCGAGCTGCGCGGATTTCGTGATGAGTTGCTTGCTGCGCGCAGGAACGCGGCGGAGGTTTTGAAATCGGCGGACTACACGCCGGAGAAGATGCGGGCGGCGCTCGATGCGATCGCTTCGGCCGATCAGCGTATTCGTGACCGCGGAACGGCTGCGCTGGTCAATGCCATCGGCGAATTGACGCCGGAAGAGCGTGCGACGCTCGCCGGGTCTTGGCAGCGACGTCTCGAAAAGCCTGCCGGCCGCAAGGAAAAGCAAGAGACCGGTGAACTCGACGATGGCCCCCCACGCTAGTTCACATCGCGGCTGCTGAAAAGAAATCCTCTTGCACCGGACGATGGAAACTGGTCGTCGCAGTCCAGCTGTCGTGATCGTCGGTCTCGACGAGCGCCAGACCCTGCTGCTCCAACAAGACGCGGGCGATGCAGATCGACAATGGCGCTTGTCCCTCGTCGGCGCGCGGGAGCGCTTTCTCGACCCGGATCGACAGGCTGATCGTGTCGCATTCGGCCGCCAGCAAGATCGAAATCGTGGCCCCGCGGCAGGCACGCTGATGGGCCTCAGCCAGGAGGTTGATCACGATCTGGCGCATCGGGCGCGTTTCGCCCAGGACTTCGTATTCGCGGCAATCCGGCATGGCGAGTTTCAGGCTGGAAGTCCCGGCGGTTGAGGCATGCAATTCGGCTGCCTCTGAAATGAGCTCATTCAGGCGAACGGTACGCGTGATTTTGGTCTCGTTGGTTTGCGCGAGGGTCGCCGTGAGCGCCAGCGTATCCTCGGTGCACTTCAGGAGCGCGCGGCTGCATTCGCGAATGTGGCGCGCGTAATCGCGATAGCGGTCATGTCCTAGCGGCCCGAAGAGTTCGGCGCTCATCATGTCGGAGAAGCCGATCACGGCGTTAAGGGGGGTACGCAGTTCGTGGCTCATGCGTGCCGTCAACTCCGCCCAGAGCGGGCCACGCATCCCTGCTTCCAAGCGCGAAGGGCTGATTGCGTCCGTTGCGAAATACTCGCGAGGCGGATGACCATCATCCGTGGCGGCGGCAGCCGGCGCGGGGATTTCGGCGGCTTCGGGCGTCGTTGGCGCGCGATTGAGGGCCAGGACGACGAGCGCAAGGCCGGTGATGGTGAGGAAGAGTGGAAGCGGGGGGCTGGTTGGGCCCAGTACCGCGGCGGCGATTGCGAAAAGGTGAAGCGCGGCGGCGATTTGAAGCCGGCGATCGGATGCCAACGATTCAGTCGAAGTCGCCTGTCTCAGCCACGCGCCCAGCCCGGTGAGCGGTTGCGCAAGCGCAGACCCCTCCCGTAGATGGGCGGACCCTGTCCGCGCCATCCTATCCCCCTTCGCCCCAATGCCGTCTATTCTGCCCAGTGCGTTCAGCCGGTACTCGCGACTGATTCGCTGAACTCAAATTCACTGATTCGCGACTCACGTGTCGAGGGAGAATAATTGAGGTCAAGGCATTGGATTCGTTATGTTCACGCCGCGAGCATTTTGGTCACGATCTCGAAGACATCGCGGGAAATCGTTGCCGATCCAGCAACCTTCTGAAGGGCCTTGCGGGCCAGGGCGCGGCGTCCTGCTTCCAGCAATTTCCAGGAGCGGAAGCATCCGAGCATCCGGGCGGCGATCTGCGGATTGACAGCATCGATCTTCAGCACTTCATCGGCCACGAACGTGTAACCGGCTCCGTCCGGACTGTTGAACTGAAGAGGGTTCTGGAGCGCGAAATTCCCGATCAGCGCGCGCACCTTGTTGGGCATCGCGTAGCTGAAGAGAGGATGTGACGTCAGAGCCCGGACCCGTTCGAGCGTGTCGGGCAGGGTCGACTGCGCCTGGGCGGCAAACCAGGTGTCGATGACGAGATGATCGTCCTTCCAGCGATCGTGGAAGGCAGCGAATGCATGCTCCCGTTCCGCGACGGGCAGGCTCGAAATCAAAATCAGCGCGTGAGCCTGGTCGGTCATCGATGCCGCTTTGCGGAAATGGTTCAGAACTCGCTTCATGTCTTCGGGTTCGCCGCGGGCGGCCAGCAGGGTGAGGGCGGCATTGCGCAGCGCGCGCTTGCCGGCGCTACGGGCGTCGGGGGAAAACGGCCCGCGGGGTGCTAACGAGGCGTAAATCGCTTCGAGGTCATCGCCGAGTATTCCAGCGACCAGTTTCGACAAGTGTGTGTGCGCTCGGTGGATGATCGCGGGGTCGATGTTCTTGCCGATCTCGCGGGCAATGTCGGCTTGGCTCGGAAGGCGCAGCAGTTCGGCACGGTAAGCCGGGTTGAGATCGGAGTCTGCAATCGCCAGCCGAAGTGAATTGGCAAATCCAAGTCCCCGCGTTGCGCGTTTGCCTTCGCTGAGAAGAGCCACGTTCGTCTTCAGCGAGCGGATGGCGTATGTGCTGGCCGCCTGCCAGCGATTGAACAGGTCGGCATCGTTGGCGATCAGGAATTCGAGGTCGCGGTCGCTGAGATCCATCGTCAGGCGGACAGGTGCGGAAAAGCCTTGCAGCAACGATGGAACAGGGCGCGAGGGTACATCGGTGAAGCGAAAGGTCTCCGTACGCTTGGTGATTTCCAGCACGCCGTTCGAGACGGGCTCGCCGTTGGCGAGTTTCAGTTCGATTGGCTGGCCGTTGCCGCCCAGGAGCGCCAGCCGCAGAGGAATATGAAGCGGCTGTTTTCGTGTCTGGCCGGGCGTGGTGGGCTGCATCTGCTCGATTCTCAACGATGCCGTTTTGGTTGCCCGGTCCCAGACCAGTGAAGCGACGATCTCGGGTGTGCCAGCCTGCAGATACCAGAGCTTGAATTGCGAGAGATCACGGCCGCTCGCATTTTCGAAGCACGTCAGAAAATCCTCGATCGTCGCTGCCTGCCCATCGTGGCGGTCGAAATAGAGATCCATGCCGGCGCGGAATTTCTTCTTGCCGAGCAGGGTTTCGATCATGCGGACCAGTTCAGCACCTTTCTCGTAGACGGTCGGCGTGTAGAAGTTGTTGATCTCGATATACGAGGCGGGACGCACGGGGTGGGCGAGAGGTCCGCTGTCCTCCGGGAACTGCGTGGCCTTCAACTGGCGGACGTCTTGAATGCGCTGAACGGTGGGGTCGCGCTCGTCGGACGAGAATTCCTGATCACGATAGACGGTGAGGCCTTCCTTAAGGCAGAGCTGGAACCAGTCGCGGCAGGTGATGCGATTTCCCGTCCAGTTGTGAAAATACTCATGAGCGACGACACTTTCGATGGCTTCGAACATCGCATCCGTCGCCGTTTCGGGAGAGGCGAGGATCAATCTGTCATTGAAGATGTTGAGACCTTTGTTCTCCATCGCGCCCATATTGAAGTCCGATACGGCGACGATGTTGAAAACATCCAGATCGTATTCGCGTCCAAAGCGCCGTTCGTCCCAAGTCATGGATCGCTTCAAGGAATCCATCGCCCACTCTGCGCGCGCCTCCTTGCCGTGTTCGACGAAGATGGCGAGTTCGACCGCGCGCCCGGACTTCGTCTTGAACTTCGACCGCACGGCCGCGAGATCGCCGCCGACGAGGGCAAACAGGTAGCAGGGCTTGGGATGTGGATCGTGCCAGACCGCGAAATGGCGTTTACCCCGGTCCAGTTTTCCGCTTGCGACCGGGTTGCCGTTGCCGAGGAGGACCGGTGCGAGCTTCGCGTCAGCCTCGATGCGGGTCGTGTAGACCGAGAGAATGTCGGGGCGGTCTACGAAGAAAGTGATGTGGCGAAAGCCTTCTGCTTCGCATTGCGTACAGAAAACCCCGCGTGAGCGGTAGAGGCCCTGCAGGGCCGTATTGGCCTCGGGATTGATGATGACCACGGTCTCCACAACGAAGGGCCGGTCCGGCAGTTTCGCCAGGCTGAGTTTCGTCGCGGTTTGACGGTATCGGTCTGATGGGAGCGGCTTGCCGTCGAGTGCTATGCTTTCGAGTGTCAGTCCTTCTCCATCAAGCGCCAGGACCGTGGCCCGGCCGCGGTAGGCCGGGTTCGGGCGAATGTGCAGCTTGGAGCGGACCCTGGTCGCCGTGGGATTGAGGGCAATATCCAGATCGACTGTATCGATCAAGTATGGCGACGGGCGATAGTCTTCAAGACGGACAGGACGCGGTGTTTCGGTTTTCATGATTCTCAGGCAAGCGTCGTACGGGCGGCGATTCCGGCGGTCGACACTAAGGCGGCAACGCCGTTTCGTCATCCATGTGGTCAGAACGGACTTGTAGGGAAGGATCGCATTCTGTGATAGTGATCACACGAATAGCTTTCCTCTTCCACCGTTGCTGGAGGCACGCGCATGGGTTCGTTCGCACATATCGTGGGCGGAGAGCGCTATGTCTTCGACAATCTCAAGGACCTGATGGCGAAGGCCACGCCATTGCGATCGGGAGATCAACTTGCAGGTATTGCGGCTGAGACCGATCAGCAGCGGGCCGCGGCTCAGATCGCGCTGTCGGAGGTGCCACTGGCGTTGTTCCTCGATGAGCACGTCGTGCCTTACGAGACCGACGAGGTCACGCGCCTGATTATCGACTCTCATGACAAGGCGGCCTTCAAGGCTGTCGGACATCTGACCGTGGGCGGGTTCCGCGACTGGCTGCTGTCGGATCATGCGACGACAGAGGCGCTGACGAAGCTTGCGCCGGGTCTGACGCCGGAAATGGTGGCCGCGGTTTCCAAGATCATGCGCGTGCAGGATCTCGTTCTCGTCGCGAAGAAGTGCCGCGTGGTTTCGAAGTTCCGGAATACCATTGGGCTTTCGGGCCGGATGGCGACACGGCTTCAGCCGAACCATCCGACCGACGACGTGTCCGGTATCGCAGCCAGCATCGTGGACGGCCTCCTCTACGGCAACGGCGATGCCGTTATCGGCATTAATCCTGCCACGGACAGCATCGGGCAGGTGATGGCGCTGGTCGAGATGCTCGACGGCATCATCAGCCGCTACGAAATTCCGACGCAGTCGTGCGTGCTCACGCATGTCACGACGACGATCGAGGCGATCAACCGCGGAGCACCGGTCGATCTTGTCTTCCAGTCGATCGCGGGCACGGAAGCGGCCAACAAGAGCTTCGGTATCGATCTGAAGATTTTGCAAGAGGGCTACGAGGCCGGTCTGTCTCTGAAGCGGGGAACGGCCGGCGACAACGTGATGTATTTCGAGACGGGACAGGGCAGCGCGCTTTCGGCCAACGCCCATCACGGCGTCGACCAGCAGACGATCGAGGCCCGCGCCTATGCGGTGGCGCGCCGTTTCAAGCCGCTGCTGATCAACACCGTCGTTGGGTTCATCGGTCCTGAGTATCTCTACGACGGACGCCAGATCCTGCGCGCTGGGCTGGAGGATCATTTCTGCGGCAAGCTGCTCGGGCTGCCGATGGGATGTGACATCTGTTATACGAACCACGCGGAAGCCGACCAGAACGACATGGACGTTCTTCTTACCATGCTGGGTGTGGCGGGGATCAACTTCATCATGGGAATCCCGGGTTCCGATGACGTGATGCTCAATTACCAGACGACATCGTTCCACGATGCGCTCTACGTGAGGCGGGTTCTGGGGCTCAAGCCGGCTCCGGAATTCGAGGCGTGGCTCAAGAAGCAGCAGATATTCGAGGAGGGCGACTCCGTGAGCCTGTCATCCGACGTGCCAAGCGCATTCCGCCGGGCGATTGCAGCTGAGTGAGAGCATGGCCAAGGACGAGCACCCCGTCATCGTCGACAACCCGTGGGCTCATCTCAGACGGTTTACGCCGGCGCGCATCGCGCTAGGGCGCTCGGGAGTCAGCCTGCCGACGTTAGAGCATCTGACCTTCCAACTCGCCCATGCGCGCGCCCGCAGCGCGGTGCATCATGCGCTGGATTTTCCCAAGCTGGCCGGCGATCTTTCGCGCTTCGGCTCCGTGGTCCAGGTGGCGAGTGCTGCACCGGACCGGGCAACCTATCTGCAGCGGCCCGACCTGGGACGGCGGCTGGCGCCCGCGTCGGCAGAACATCTCAAGTCGGGCGTGAGCGGGCCTTTCGATGTGGCCTACGTCATCTCGGACGGTCTCTCGGCCTTCGCGATCGAAAAGAACATCGTGCCGTTCCTCGATGCGATGCTGCCTGTCTCGGACCGTTCGGGATGGTCGCGAGCGCCACTCATTCTGGCCAAGCATGGCCGGGTTGCTCTAGGCGACGAGATTGGCGCTGCCCTCGGAGCGAAGCTGGTGGTGATGCTGATCGGCGAGCGTCCCGGCCTGTCTTCTCCCGATAGCCTTGGCATCTACCTGACGTTCGACCCCAAGCCCGGCCGGACGGATGCCGATCGCAACTGCATCTCGAACGTCCGCAGCGAAGGCCTGTCGTATGCAGAGGCGGCTTACAAATTGCATTATCTCGCGAGCGAAGCCTTGAAACGGAAACTTTCAGGCGTGAACCTGAAAGACGAGGCGGAAGCGTTGCCGCAACCCGAGGGCGGTCCGCGGCGCAATTTTCTGCTCGAACCCCCTGGCGATTAGCCCCGCGGACGCGTGAGCAGCGTGTCTGGAAGCGTTCGCGATTTGACTTCGCGAAGGGCGAAGCTGGAGCGAAGCCGCGTCACCCCTGGGAGCCTGGAAAGTTCGTGGCGGTGGATCCGTTCGTAGTCGGCGAGATCGCGGGCCAGAACGGTCAGAACATAATCGTCCTCGCCCGACATCAGGTGGCATGAAACGACCGAGGGCGCGGCGGTCACGGCCTTTTCGAAGGATGCGAGAAGCTCCTCGCTCTGGCTTTTGAGGCTGACCTGAACGAGGACCGTCATCGTCAGACCCAGTGCCGGCCGGCTGACACGGGCTTGATAGCCCTCGATGACGCCTTTCTCCTCCAGGGCCTTGATGCGGCGGGCGATGGCGGTGGGGGACAGCGGAATGCGCTCGGCAAGCTCGACCTGCGAGACGCGACCGTTTTGAGAAAGGGCGGCCAGAATGGCCATATCCAGCGCATCTAGGTCCATTGATGCAGATCATCCGCGATTTGCGACTTTTCAGCGCAGATATTCTGCGTAGTGAGCCGATTTTTCAAGCAAGAATTCCGACCTTCGGCCTGGAAATGTGATCACATTATTCCCAGAGAAACACCGGGAGGACATCATGCGGATCGGCGTGCCCACAGAAATCAAGACGAATGAATACCGGGTCGGGCTCGTCCCGGGTTCGGTGCGCGAGTTGACCGCCAAGGGGCACGAGGTCTTTGTTCAGGCGGGTGCCGGTGCTGGCATTTTCGCGGATGATAGCGCCTACGAATACGCCGGGGCCAAGATTCTGCCCGATGCCGACGCGGTCTTCGCGGCGAGCGAAATGATCGTGAAGGTCAAGGAGCCGCAGAAAGTCGAGTGGGAGCGCCTGCGCCCCGACCACATTCTCTTTACCTACCTGCATCTGGCTCCAGATCCGGAGCAGGCCAAGGGTCTGCTGGCGTCAGGCGCGACAGCGATCGCCTATGAGACCGTGACCGATGCCAACGGCGGCCTGCCGCTGCTGGCGCCGATGAGCGAAGTCGCGGGCCGGCTGTCGATCGAAGCCGCTGCCATTGCGCTTCGCCGTCCGACGGGCGGCCGCGGCGTTCTGATGGGCGGCGTGCCGGGCGTGAAGCCGGCCAAGGTCGTTGTCCTGGGTGGCGGTGTGGTCGGAACCCACGCAGCCCGGATGGCCGCGGGCCTCGGCGCGGATGTCACCGTACTCGACAGATCGCTGCCCCGGCTGCGTCAGCTTGATGAACTGTTCCAGGGTCGGGTTCGCACACTCGCGTCCACGATGACGACGGTCGAGAGCGAGGTTCTTGCCGCGGATGTCGTCGTCGGTGCCGTGCTTGTTGCCGGTGCCAGTGCGCCCAAGCTCGTCACGCGTGACATGCTGCGGGCCATGAAGAAGGGTGCGGTTCTTGTCGACGTTTCGATCGATCAGGGTGGTTGCTTCGAGACCTCGCGGCCGACGACGCACGCAAGCCCGATGTTCGAGGTGGACGGCATCATCCACTACTGCGTGGCGAACATGCCGGGCGCGGTGCCGAGCACGTCGGCGCAGGCTCTCAACAATGCGACGCTGCCGTTCGTTCTGAAGCTCGCCGACAAGGGCCTCGCCGCGTTCGATCGCGATCCGCATCTGGCTGCCGGCCTCAACGTCAAGGGCGGCCGGATCATGCATCAGGCGGTGGCCTTGTCCCTCGGGTTCGACAGGATCGGCGGGGGAAAGCCGGTAGCGCTCGCGGCTGAGTAGCTGCGAGCGCTTATCGAAGCGGCAATGTGACTGTGAAAAAACGGCGACGGCGCGTCAGTTCTGCGCGCCGTCGAGGCGTTGCCTGAAATCGTCGATCGAGACAACGGCGCGCGTATGCTCTCCGGAGCCGATTGGGCGGACGCCATCTTCCGCGCTGACACGGAAGAACAAGCGCCGGCCCTTTACTTCGGTGAGTTCGGCGGTGGCGGTCACGGTGCGGCCGACCGGTGTCGGCGCGACGTGATCGACCGCAATGCGTATGCCGAGGCTGGTCGTGCCGGCTTCGAGCAGATGCTCGACGCAATCGACGGCGGCGGCTTCCATCAGCGCGATCATCACCGGGGTGGCGAGTACCGATTCGCATCCGCTGCCGACGTGACGGGCGGTGTGGGCGTCCTCGACCACGAGGATCGCGGTGCCTTGCGCCCCTGCCTGCAAGGGAGCGGCAGTTCTCATGACTGGGCCTCCGTCCGTTCAGAATGCGCAGTGTGCCTGCGATCCTGGAGGCGGGGAAGTCATCACTGATCGGTCTCGGGCCGGAACAAATCGCCCGCGCAATTCAGATATGCCTGCCGCACCGTGTGAGGCATAGGGCTTGGAAGGTCGTAGGCGACGGTCCTGCCGCCGCTCAACGTGATCTCGAAACGCCCGCCTGCGACCATCAACGCTTGAGCAAAGCTCGCACCTCCGAAGCCCTCCAGCACCTTGCGCGTTTCAATCATGCCGCCGTCGAGCGTCCGTACTTCGGGGAAATCCGCCGCCGTGTCGTGGGTCGCCGTGATAAGACGGACGCTCGTGACCTTCGCTGGGCCTGGGTCAATGCGGGCGCGGACGGCGAAGGCGGTGTCGTTACCGTCGCGAAAGGCGATGACTTCGCCAATAGCCCGGGCCCCGGAGGACCGCGTCGAAGACGTGAGCCCGCAGCCCGCGACTTCCCCGTTCTCGAGAAGGGTGAGCGGCGCGACCGTGATGTCTTCGCCGGCACCGGCTGCAAAAGGCCACAACAGCGGGATGGCAAGGGCGGTTAGCCTGGTCATCGCGCGGCTACTGCGCCTTTGTCATCTCGATAAGCCCGGGCGCCACGGAGCCGCCGGGTCCGATTTCCTTGAAGGCTTCCTTGCAGCTCATCTGATGAGCCAGGCGGCAGGGATTAGGATCGACCTTGTGTGCGCAGCTCAGCGTTTTCTTCCAGGATTGCATGACGGTCTCGGCCTGCACCTTGAACTTTTCGAGGTCGGCGCCCGTGAAGGCATTGGACAGGGCTTCCGCCTTTGCCGTCGGCTTCATGTCGAGACAGACAGCCGCCATGCCGGCCGCCTGACCATAGCGAATGCCGGCGTCGCGGGGATTGGACAGGTCGCTGAAGGCCGGGGGCTTTGCATCCGTCTCGGCCGCCTGCGGCACGGATGCCGGCAGAATGCAGGTTAGTGTGAAAAGTATCGAGACGAGCAGCGGCCGCATTCCAACCTCCGATTATTGTTTTCCCTCATACGGATTGACGGCAGTTTCGGGTCAGTCTCGGTACCTCAATCGGCCGGAGCGAATTCCAGGAGGCCCGGCAATGCAGAGCCTTCGGGGCCGATTTCCGCCCACGTCGACGAGCAGGTTAAGATTTTGGCTTTGCGGCAGGAATTGACCTCGCGGGGGTACTGGGCGGGGTCGACATCCTTGCATGCGAAGGCCTTGTCCCAGGCGGCGAGGATTCTGCTGCTGGCTGCCTCGAAGGCCGGCTGCTGGCCGGCAGGGAGGGAGGCGGCGAGTTCGGCAACCTTGCCGGTGGTTCGCGCCCCAGGACATATCCGGGCGGCGGCGAGCGCCTGACCGTGGCGTGCCCCCAAATCGTCGATGGACAGGTTTGAGCCGCCGGATTGCGCCGCGGCCGGAAAGATCATCATGAGAGTGATCGCAAGAAACATCATGTCACGGCGCATACCACCGGGACATCCCCGCCGGAAGAGCGAACGCGCGTCTCAGGCGTCGGCCAACTGTTCCAGACCTCTGAAGTCCAGGATAAGTAGGTCGCCCGCGCGATCTGCCAGCAGCCCGCGGTTGATCAGAGACTTCAATCCCGTGCGAACGTCTTCGATGGAGATTTCCAAGACCGCTGCAAGGGCTGCTTCGCTGCTCGTGTCGGCACCCAGGTGTGTCTCGCCCGACCGGCAGGCGCTGCCGGCCACGGCGATAATGTAGGCCGCGAGGCGATTGGGGATCGGGCGCAGGCCCGGCTGCAAGGCTCGCCGACGGAGATATTCGAACTCGCGATCGGTGGCGGAAGCCAGCCGCGTGGCCAGAGCCGCGTCGGTCTCGATCGCCTTGTCGAGTTCTTCGCCAGTGAGTAACGTTACGGTCGTGTCGACCATGGCTTGCGCCGTGGTGACATGTTCGCCCAATGACCCGAGGCCGACGATGTCGCCGGGAAAGGCAAACTCGATCACATCGTGGGTTCCGTCGGGCCAAACCACGTAGTGACAAAGCGCGCCGGTTTCGACGCGATAGGCTGCAGCGCGAGATGTGCCGGGGGTATAGACCGGCTGCCCGTGGGCAATGACAACCTTGCGAGCCGCCTGAGTGACGGACGCAACCTCGCTGTCCTGCCGACCGGAAACCCGGGGAGCGACCTTATACAGGTCCTTGTCAGCGAGCATCATCCTCTTACTCCATACAACTAGAGAGGACGTGGGGGTTCAAACTGCCACAATCAAGTCACAATTACTAACTGTGACAGACGTTTAACGAACAATAGCTCGCTCGAAAAGTTACGTCTGTTCCATTTGTAACGGTTTATTTGCGGCGTAAACTCGAACCAATTGCCGCAAATGAAAAATGAGGTCTACTCAATCTTTCCAGAAAAGTGAATTGAGCGAATACGATAACGGGATTCTCTTCAAGGGCATCGCAGCAGGTCGCGCGCGGCACCATCCTCCGTCAGCGTCAGGATGTCACCCGACAGCGTGAGCTCGACCGGAAAGGATTGCGAGTCGCCCTCGACGCTGCAGCCGGCCTTCCCCGACCATTCGCCCGGACCGATGGATTTCAGACCCTCGAAGGTGCAGTGCGCCTCATGCTGGTCGTAGCCTTTGGGCGTCAGGACAAGGGGGGCATCCGGACTGTCTTGAGCGGTCTTGCAGGTGGCAAGGTCGGCCGCCCATGTGCCGGCGAAATCCGCAGCCCGCGCCGGTATCGTCGTCAAAGCGAATAAACTCCCGGCCACGAGCGCTATCGAACGGTGGGTGGAACGGCGAAGCCGCATTTCGATTTCCCTTCTGTCTCGGTGTGGTCTTCAGAGGCGCTGGGCGGAGGTTCCGGTCGAAACGCAAACGAGGCGAACGCTATAGCTTTGTCGGTTCAGCGCGGAGAGAACTCTCCTTTCTCGTATTGTGCAAGTCTCTCGGCAGGAACCGCGTATTCAGCGACGCAGTACTCGGGCCGGGACTGCAGTTTCTGAGTGAATTCGGTCCGGGTTTTGTCGAATGTCCGGCCGGCTTTCTCGACGAGTTCCGGCGCCACGTTCTGCTGCTTCATACCTTCGACGAGATTATGGCGCACGCGACCGGCGTCGACGGCCTGACCGCAGCGTTCCGCGGCGGCGACGTCGTATCCGGCTGCGTAAGCGCGTTGGAACTCGGTCGGGGGCAGGCCCATCATGCCGCTGTCGCCGGTCGCCCCGCACGCGGCTAGATGCACCGTCATGAGACTGGCGACTGCGGTGGTAAAGCCGCTTGGCAAATGCAGAGGCGTTGCTTTCAAGTCCGATCCCGGCTGCGTTTTGACGTCATACTAGCCTGGACCCGTCGCGGCGTTCACAATTTTGTCGAGTTGGCCGGGGCAAGTGCAGATATGGATGGCTGGCATCTGGAGGCCCCGTGTTGGGAAAGATCGGTCTTGTTGTTCTGACCGCGATCGCGGCGTTCCTCGGTTGGGTCGCGGTTCAACCGTCCTCGTACCGGGTGGAGCGGTCGGCCGTCGTCGCGGCCGCGCCCGCGCAGGTCTTTGCGCATGTCTACGACCTTGGAAAATGGCAGGCCTGGTCGCCGTGGGCTAAGATCGATCCCGATGCGAAAATCGCCTTCGAAGGGCCACGCTCGGGGCCTGGCGCCATCATGCGGTGGGCCGGCAACGAGAAAGTTGGCCGGGGCGCCATGGCGATTACCGAGGCGCGGCCCGTTGAAGCCCTGACGATCCAACTCGATTTCGTCGAGCCGTTCGAAGGAACCAGCACGACCCGGTTCGCGTTCGCGCCGCAGGACCAGAATACGCGCGTGACGTGGTCGCTCGACGGCACGCAGGGTTTTGCCGAACGGCTCATCGGCACACTGCTCGGTCTGGATCTGGAGGAGATGATCGGACAGGACTATGAGCGGGGTCTTGCAAATCTTAAGGCCGTTGCAGAGGCCGGGGGACCGGTTCCGCCAACTCAACCGCCGGCTGCTCCGGCGCCTTCGGCCGAGGATCCCGGCTGAGAGGTCGACGCGACGGCAAGGAGCGTTGACCTTTCATCCGGTCTTCCCGCCGGGGGATGCGACACCTATCTCCTATGGCATCGGGTCCGCGACGCTGCATGCGGCCTCAGTTTCAAGAGGAATTTCAGATGCGATCCTTGATTTATTGCCTGGGTCTGGGTGCTGTCTCCGGCGCCATTCTATTCGCCAATGTCGCGGAGGCGGATAACTACTGGGAAGTTGAAAATGCGCGGGCCAATGCCCGGGCCGGTGGGCCGGTCAGTGAGCGGGACGCCGAACTGCTCGATCGCTACGGCGCACTCAGCGGCACGCCGGACTGGCGGGCGCGGGCGCCGGCACCCTACGGCTACAAGTCGGGGGCGCCTCGAGACAAGAAAGTCTTCAACAGATCCCGCCGGACCGGAGATTGAAGTTACCAAAACTCACGCGGGCCGAAAGCGCTGCAGCTTCCGGCCCGCTTGTTTTCGCCGATCCAAGCGGATCAGCGCATTGTTTCGTTCGGTGTGGCTGCGCCGAGTTTCATCGGTTCCAGCACCGGGGCTGCCTCCTCGCGGCGGCAACCTGCTGCGAGCATCGCCGCCAGACACGCGACAAGCACGGCATGTTTCATGGCCTGACCCTCCGTGATCAACGCACGATGCGCGACCTTCGTGCCTAGAACGGTCACGCGCGGAGTTTGTTCCAAGGCCAGCCGGGGCAGAGCTTTCGCGAGGTTATTTGCAGCCCTGCATGCGGGCGGTGCATTCCGAGCCGAGCGTGGCCGCCTTGCAGGTGTGCTTGATGTCGCCCGTCGGTTTCATGCCGTTGTTCTCAATGACGTTCTTGACAGCCGCATCGGCCATGAACTTGGCCAGATCCTCGGTGAGGCCGTTGCCGATGCCCCCGAACAATTTGCATTCGGCGGCCTCAGATGCGCTGGAAGCGGCAAGCGACAGGCTCGCGGCGAGTATGGCGGTCACGATTTTCATGGGTGTCTCCCGTCAGTCAGACGACGGGGGAGAGCCTGCGCCTGCCTGAAGCCTTGCGCAAGAACCCGGGCGCCACGGTGCCCGGCTGTTTCCGCGTGCCCCGCTCCGCCGGGGGACCGCGAGGTCCCACCGGCAAAGCTACGGCGACGCATTAACGGTTCGACTTGGGGCAACCGCAGACGATGCGGCTGCGGCCGGGGCACTGCGCCTTCAGGCAGACCTGATGGCCGCCGACGGCGATCACGGGCGACGCGCCGGAGGCGAGGCTTCCCGTGGAAGCGCTGAACGGAGCAGCCTGGGCAGCAGCGGCTGTGAAAGCGATCGTGAGCAATGCGGCGGTGGTGGAAATGACAGTGCGAACCATTTTTTGATCCCCTAGTGCTTGTTTTCTGGTCACTCGTCTCGAGTGCCGCAGCGCCGGTTATCGGCCTGCATGAGGCTATCTCGGCGGAGGGTGCCTAGGTTTCAATCGGGTGGGGATGATTTTGTGGGCACTGATCGGAACTTCCGATTGATGCGTCAGACCGCCGCGGATTGGCCCGACGCTCGCACCGACCTTGCGTTCCCGGCCGGACCGTCTTGCGCTTCGCGGCGGCGCGGCTTAGCACCCGAGGGGCAGGCCTACTTTCACAAGGGACGACGAAACATGACCGACGTGAGCCACCTCACCGCCGAGATCGCTGACCTGAAACGCCAGAACGGAGAGCTCGCGGGGCTGGCGCTGGCGACCGGCGTGATCCTGACCCAGCTCCTGCAGGCCAACTGCAAGCGTGAGCTCAATCCGCAGGGCGCCGCGACCCGCATTATGGAAAACGCCCGCGAGGCCATCGGCGGATATTCGAAGGCGACCAACGCCGACCCGGTGTTGACCAAACGCGCGCTGGAGGCCGTCCAGCAGTACGAGGACCAGATCAAGTCCGTCCTGGCGGTCTGAGAAGGTCCGGCGCGGCATCCGTTGTCCTGTTTACGGGTTGACCTTTGCGCCGGCGCCAAGTCAGCCGATCCGGGCCAGCCCGTTGGATCGTAGTGGTCCCATGCGGCAGTTGATGAAATTCTTACACACTGTGTCGTCGGCGGGGATTGTCGGCGCGCTTGTCGCCTATGCCCTCATTCTCGTCTACTCGCCGCAGGCGAGCGCGCAGAACTACGCCGACATGCGCCAGACCATCGCGGCGATCTGCAATTACATGCTGCTGCCGTCGCTCGGTCTGTCGCTGGTGACGGGGCTTCTGGCCATGGCCGTCCACCGCCCGTTCCAGGAATTGCGCTGGGTCTGGGTGAAGGCGCTGCTCGGGATCGGGATGTTTGAATCGACGCTGGCGATCGTCTCGGCGAAGGCCGGGGATGCGGCGCGCCTGTCGGCTCAGATCGCGGCGGGGGAACCGCTGGAGAAAGGCTTGCAGGCGACCATTGCCAGCGAGTGGACGGCCCTGTTCGCGATCCTTGCGCTATCGATTGCCAACTATGTGCTGGGCGTCTGGCGCCCGGCTCTGGCGATGCGCTGGGCGAGGAACGTGTGAGGGACCCACTTACCGGCACCTGATCTCGATCGTGCGGCCGGTCATGGGATCGTACTTGCGGCAGGGGATGGGGCCGGTGTCTACGGCGGGGGCCAGCGTGCCTGTCTCGACGGGCGAGGCATCGGTCGCCGTACCGGTTGCGGCGGTCGTCGCCGCTGTCATGGCTCCCGGCTGGCCCGCTGCGGCGCGAACCGGATTGACCTCCGGCAACGGCGGAATGTCTTCCGCAATCTGTTTCGTCGATTTGCCTGTGCCGCGGGCGCGGACCACGCGGCGCTTCTTGGGCTCGCCCGGCTTGGCGGCGCCGAAATCCGACACGCCGTAGCTCTGGCCGGTCTTGAAATCCATGCCCATGTGTGGCGGCCCGCCCCACGCCTTCAGGTCGCGATCCTGCGCGCGGGCGGTGCTCGCGAACGCGAGGCCGGCAAGCGCACAGGCGAGAACTGCGGGAATGCGGGCAATCATGATGCGAGCGTGGTCCTGCGATGCAATCGAATCGGATTGTATCCGATGTTGGCTTGTGCTCCGACCGCGCAATGCAGCGCAACTTGCTAATTGGCCAAAAGAAATTGCGGCCGTGTCCAATCGGACTCGCATCTTGGCGCAGCCGCCGGGTGCGTGGACAAGTTTCGCCGCTGGTTGCGGGTGCCTCGCGCCGTGGCCTCACGCGCTCTTTTTCGGCTTGGGGCGCGTGACGGGGCCGGGAGCTGCCGCGGGACGGCGGGCGAGCAGGTCCTTCAGGTAGCGGCCCGTATAACTGGCGCGGATTTCCGCCACCTCCTCCGGTGTACCGGTGGCCACGATGTTCCCGCCGCCGTCGCCGCCTTCGGGTCCCAGGTCGATGATCCAGTCGGCGGTCTTGATGACTTCCAGGTTGTGCTCGATGACGACCACCGTGTTGCCGGCGTCGACCAGCTCGTGGAGCACTTCGAGAAGCTTGGCGACATCGTGGAAGTGCAGGCCCGTCGTCGGCTCATCGAGGATGTAGAGCGTGCGGCCGGTGGCGCGCTTGGACAGTTCCTTGGCCAGCTTGATGCGCTGGGCTTCGCCGCCCGACAGCGTGGTCGCCTGCTGGCCGATATGGATGTAGCCGAGGCCGACGCGGGCCAGCGTTTCGAGCTTGTCGCGGATCGACGGCACGGCCTTGAAGAACTCGGCCCCTTCCTCCACGGTCATGTCGAGGATGTCGGCGATCGACTTGTCCTTGAAGGTGACGGCGAGCGTTTCGCGATTGTAGCGCTTGCCCTTGCATTCCTCGCAGGTGACGTAGACGTCGGGGAGGAAGTGCATCTCGATCTTGATGACGCCGTCGCCCTGGCACTTGGCGCAGCGTCCGCTCTTGACGTTGAAGGAAAAGCGGCCGGGGTCGTAGCCGCGCGTCTTGGCTTCGGGGAGGCCCGCGAACCATTCGCGGATCGGCGTGAAGGCGCCGGTGTAGGTGGCCGGGTTCGACCGCGGCGTGCGGCCGATGGGCGACTGGTCGATGTCGATGACCTTGTCGAAGTGCTGCAGGCCCTCGATGCGGTCGTGCGGGGCGGGATGTTCGCGCGCGCCGTTCAGCTTGCGGGCGACGGCCTTGAAGAGCGTATCGATGAGAAAGGTCGATTTGCCGCCGCCGGAGACGCCCGTGACGCAGGTGAAGAGACCCTGCGGGATCTCGGCTGAAACGTTCTGAAGGTTGTTGCCGCGCGCGCCGATCACCTTCAGCCCGCGCTTGGGATCTGGCTTGCGGCGCACCTTCGGCGGCGACACGAGGCGCTTGCCGGTGAGGTACTCGCCGGTCAGCGATCTGGGGTTGGCCATGATCTCGGCCGGCGTGCCTTCGGCGACCACCCGGCCGCCGTGGATGCCGGCGCCGGGGCCGATGTCGACGACGTAGTCGGCCGCCAGGATCGCATCCTCGTCGTGCTCGACGACGATGACGGTGTTGCCGAGGTCGCGCAGGTGCTTCAGCGTCGCGAGCAGCCGGTCGTTGTCGCGCTGATGCAGGCCGATGGACGGTTCGTCGAGAACGTAGAGCACGCCGGTCAGCCCCGAGCCGATCTGAGACGCGAGCCGGATGCGCTGGCTCTCGCCGCCCGACAGGGTGCCAGACGCGCGCGACAGCGTCAGGTAGTCGAGGCCAACGTCGACCAGGAATTTGAGCCGGTCGCGGATTTCCTTCAGGATGCGCGTGGCGATCTCGGTCTGCTGCCGGTTGAACGTCCTGGGCACTTCGGCGAACCAGACGTTGGCGGCGCGGATCGACATATCCGTCACCTCGGCGATGTGCCTGCCGCCGACTTTGACGGCGAGGGCTTGCGGCTTGAGGCGGTAGCCGTTGCAGGCTTCGCAGGGATGCGCCGACTGATAGCGCGACAGTTCCTCGCGCACCCACTCGCTATCGGTTTCCTTCCAGCGCCGGGCGATGTTGCCGATCACGCCTTCGAAGGGCTTCGCGGTCTTGTAGTTCCGCGCGCCGTCCCAGTAGGTGTATTCGATCTCCTCGTCGCCGGAGCCGAACAGGATGGCAAGCTGTAGGGCGACGTGGCGCCGGTCTTGGCCCATGGATAGACGGCGCCATCCTGCAGCGAAAGCGACCCGTCGGGGACAACAAGTTCGGGCTCGAACTGCAGTTCGGTGCCGAGCCCGTCGCATTGCGGGCAGGCGCCGGAGGGCGCGTTGAACGAGAAAAGGCGCGGTTCGATTTCCTCGATCGTGAAGCCGGACACCGGACAGGCGAACCGCTCGGAAAATATGATCCGCTCGTGCGTGTCGTTCTTGTTTTTAAATGCACCCGGCTTGTTTGGCGCGCCCGGGGCCTCCCCTGCGGGGAGCCGGCCGCCGGGCGTCGAATCTTCATCTGATGCAGGGCGGCCGCCGGGTGCGAGCGGTTTGTCGACGAACTCGGCGATGGCGAGGCCGTCTGCGAGTTTGAGCGCCTGCTCGAAGCTGTCGGCGAGGCGCGTCGCGATGTCGGGGCGGACGACGATGCG
>JALOTA010000004.1 GCA_025458125.1 Hyphomicrobium sp. | reverse complement strand
GCCAAAGTCGATGCCGGACCCAAGGGCGCCGTGGTCTCTTTCCGCAAGAACGATTTTCCCAACGCTGCGGGGCTTGCGAAATTCCTGCAAACCGAGCGCGCCCGCGCCCGGATGCAGCCCGATCACAAGCTCGTCTTCCGGGGCGATTTCGACACGGCCGCGGAACGCATCAAGGGCGTGCGCCAGCTCGTGTCCTCGCTCGCGCGCATCGCCGGTGAAGCCAAGGCCGCAGCCTGACACTTCCTCGCCCCCTGAGAACGGGGAGAGGGGTTGAAAGCCGGAATGACTGTGGCTGCTTTAGTCTGACCTGCAAACATCCGTGCCAGCTCGCTCCGCTTCACCTTGCCGTTCGGCGTGCGCGGCAGGGCATCGACCACGACGATCTCGCGCGGGCACTTGTATTGCGCCAGCCGTTCTTTCGCGAACCCGAGCACGCTTGCCGCATCAACCACATGCCCGGGCTTGGCGACGAGAAACGCGCCGATCACCGTGACGCCCTCGCGCGGCGTGATCTCCGCGCACGCGACCTCCGCCACGTCGGGGTGCTGGGCTATCGCGGTTTCGACTTCCAGCGGCGACACCCGGTAGCCCAACGCCTTCATCACGTCGTTGGCGCGGCCCTGGTGGAACACGTAGCCGTCTGGGTCGATGACGGCGAGATCGCCGCCGAGAAACCACTCTCCGCGATAGACCTCGTTCTCCTCGTCCTTGCGGTTCCAATAGCCAAGCATCAGGCCGGGATCGGAACGGTGCACGGCCAGCAATCCTTCCGTGCCCGGCGGCAGCGGATCGGTTCCGCCATCGACCGGAAGGATTGCAACGCGCCGCCCCGGCTGCGCGCGTCCCGGCGATCCCTCCTTGCGCGCCATGCCCGGACAGGTCGACACGTAGGTCGATATCTCGCTCATGCCGA
Organism: Hyphomicrobium sp.; assembly: GCA_025458125.1. Taxonomy (GTDB): domain Bacteria; phylum Pseudomonadota; class Alphaproteobacteria; order Rhizobiales; family Hyphomicrobiaceae; genus JAGVSR01. The sequence continues at coordinate 36,422 of JALOTA010000004.1, read as the reverse complement.
GGGCTTCGTAGAGTTCGGTTCCCGTGCGCGCGTGCCAGTCATCGAAGAGCGACGCAGCCGGCGCCTCGCCCGCGATCAGACCGTGCCTCAGCCGGCACAGATCGAGCCGCCCCGGCGGGGCATATTTCAGAATTTGACGGAACAGCCCCGGCACCGCCGCGAAAATCGTGGCGCCGGTCTTGCAGATGACGGCGGGCCAGACCTCGGGCGATTTCTCGCCCGCGTAGATCGTGCTCGTCACGCCGTTCGCCCACGGGTCGATGAGCCCGGTTCCGAGCGTATAGGTCCAGTTGAAGGCTCCCGCATGCAGCATCACGTCGTCGGGGCGGATGCCATACCAACCCTGGTAGGTCCGTGAGCGGCCGAGCGCCACGCGATGAGCGTGCACGACGCCCTTCGGCCGTGCCGTCGTGCCGGAGGTATAGAGCAGATAGGCCGGGTCCTCCGCGCGCGTGTCGGCATAGCCGCCGCGCCGCGGATAGCCGATCATGGCGCGGACTTCTGCCTCTTCGAGAACAATAATCCCTGCGGGAATTGCGCCGCGGGGCAGGTTCGGCGCGAGCGCCACGGCCCGCGGCGCGCTGTCCTCCATCAGGAACTCCGCCTCGGCCGCGGTCAGTTGACTGGACGTCGCGACCGCGATTAGCCCCGCCGCGATGGCGCCGAAGTAGAGCAGGGGATAGGTGCTGGTGTTGTCGAGGCGAATGAGGATGCGGTCGCCGGGCTTGAGCCCCCGGTCTTGCAGCGCGGCGGCAACGCGCAGAACCGCGTCTTCCAGCTCGGCGAAGGTCCAGGTCTCGAGCGGCGGCGTGCCAGGTTCGGGATCTCCAACGACCACGAGCGCGGGCTTGTCCGGCAAGCGCTCCGCCTGGGCGGCGAGGCAGTAGCGCGCCATGTTGAAGCGCTCGGGGATGACGAGAGGCGGCAGGTCTGAGGACATGGAGGGGGATATGAATTGGAGGAAGGGAGGCCGGGTCGCAGGCTTAGTTCTGCCCGTCAACCCACCATGTGTCGAGATTATAACCCCACAACGCGAACCGTGGCGGGGGTTTCATCTGATGCCAGTTCGCGACCCACTGGCGCGAGGCGTGAAACAGCGGAATGACATAGTGCCCCGAAAGAAGGACGCGATCGAGCGCCCGCACGGCGGAGGTGAAATCCTCTTCGTTGTCGGCTTCGAGGAGCCGGACGATCATAGCGTCGACCGCCGGGTTCCTGACGCCGACGAAATTGAACGAGCCCGGCGCATCCGCCGTCCGGCTGTCCCACCGGAACACCTGCTCGTTGCCGGGCGAAAGGGACGAAGGCCAGGCGGTCTGGATCATGTCGTAATCGAAATCCTTGAGCCGCGACTGGTATTGCGCGCTGTCCACGACCCGCAATTGTGCGGCGATGCCGAGCTTGGCGAGGTCGGAAACGTAGCTGGCGATGAGCCGCTGCTGGACGGTCGATCCGGCGAGAATCTCGAAGGTGAGAGGCTGGCGCGTGTCCTTGTGGACCAGCCGGCCGCCGTCGATGACGTAGCCGGCCTCGCTGAAAAGACGGAACGCTTCCCTCGCGTTTTCGCGATTGTGCCCCGACCCGTCGCTGACCGGCATCCGGTAGCGGCCTTCCATGACCTCCGGCAGCACGAAGCCGGCAAACGGTGCGAGCAGGGCGCGTTCGCGCGCGTCGGCCGGGCGTCCGGCGGATGACAGGTAGGACCTCTCGAAAAAGCTCTCCGTGCGCTTGTACAGGCCGTGGTAGAGGGTCTTGTTCACCCATTCGAAGTTGAACAGAAGCAGCAGGGCGCGGCGCACGCGCGGATCCTGGAACACCGGCCGGCGAATGTTGAACGCCAGCGCCGACATTCCGGCCGGCAGCCCCGTTTCGATCTCGCGCATGATGATCCGGCCGTCGCGCTTTGCCGGTATGTCGTAGCCCGTCGCCCACAACTTCGGATCGTCTTCCGACCGCATGTCGAGAAGGCCCGATTTGAAGGCTTCGAACTGCACGCTCATGTCGCGGAAATACTCGTAGCGGATCTCGTCGAAATTGAACCGGCCGCGGTTCACGGGCAGATCGCGCCCCCAGTAGTCGGCATTTCGCCTGTAGGTGATCGAGCGGCCCGGGTCGACGGTGGCGATCGTATAGGGGCCGGACCCGATGACCGGCGTCAGCGTCGTGCGGTCGAACGTTTCTGCCGTCAGCAGGTGACGCGGCAGGACGGGCATGGAGGCCATGATGAGCGGCATCTCCCGGTCACCGCTCTGATCAAACACGAATTTCACGGCACGGTCGGAGAGCCGTTCCGTGCGCGCGACCTTCTTGTAGGAATTGCGATGGTTGGGACGGCCCCTCTCGCGCAGCGTCTGCATCGAGAAGATCACGTCATCCGCCGTGATCGGGCGTCCGTCGGAAAAGCGCGCAGCCGGATTGAGATGGAACGTGACGGACGAGCGGTCCTCGGGAACCTCGACCCTTTCCGCGATGAGGCCGTACATCGTGAAAGGCTCATCGAAGCCCCGCGCCATCAGCGTTTCATAGACCCAATCGCGGATGCCGGCGGCGGGTTCGCCACGGATGATCAGCGGATTGAGGGTATCGAACGATCCTGTCTGGCCGAGCACCACTCGCCCGCCTTTCGGGGCCTCAGGGTCGGCGTAGTCGAAGTGCTGGAAATCAGGTCCGTACTTCGGGCTCCCGTGCATGGCGATGGCATGCGATCCGGCTGCCCACGCCACGCTACCCGCGGTCAATTCGCAGGCCAGAACCGCGCCCGCCACGATCAGCAGTCGGGCGGCGGCCAGAGCACATCGGCGAGGGAACAGTCGCGGCCAGCGGCGCGTCATGTCGTCTCCGCAATCGCGTCCTCGGGGCAGTCAAGCAGATGCCGGGTCCCCGGCGACGCGCTTTTAGCATGATCGGGACTTGGAGTTAGCCCAGTTTGCGGAGCAAAAACTGCCGCAGTAAGGCAGTCGGTACGTGGCCGGATTGCAACGAACTTTTCCGCTCCGGCTGTTGACGACTTTGCTGCCGAACGCCCGGCCACGGGATTGCCGCAATCGGAGCCTTACTGCCCGTCGTCTGGCGCAAGGGCGCTCGAAGCTACGCAGGATCGGCGCCTGGTCGGCCGAAGCAGCGTCTCGTTGGCCCTTTGAACGCACGCCATCGAGGGGGGAGCCGGCCGGTCCGGCTCAGAGAGAAAGGTCGAATTTCCCATGGCAAATGCACGTACGCACGCTCTGAGCTCGTTGGGCGCGGTAGCCGCAGCCCTGGCCCTCGCCGGGTCACCTGTCCTCGCCCAGGACAAGCCTGCGGCACCGGCCGCTGCAGCACCCGCAGCGGCCCCCGCCAAGGACGCCGCTGCGAAAGATGCGTCGGCTGCCAACAAGAGTGCCTGGGTCAAGCTCTGCGAGAAGACGCCCCTTATGAAGAAGGGCGAAGACGGCAAGGAAGTTAAGGAAGAAAAAGACATCTGCCTGACGCATCATGAGCGTCTCGACGGCAATTCGGGCATGGTCCTCGTGTCCGCCGCGATCCGCGAAGTCCAGGGGCAGGAAAAGAAGCACCTCATGATCATGGTGCCGCTGGGCATGGCGCTGCCGCCGGGTCTGCGCGCGGCTGTCTACACAAAGGACCAGTGGGCCAAGATCGCCAAGAATGAAAAGGTCGAAGACAAGGACCTGAAGCCCATCGATCTGAAGTATTCGCTGTGCCACGCATCGGGCTGCACGGCCGAAATCGATGCCGACGCCGCTATCATCGATCAGATGAAGGCGGGCGGCGGCATCATGATCGTCGCGATGAACGCGGCGGCCCAGCCGATCGGCTTCCCGGTCCCACTCGACGGGTTCACCGAAGCCTTCGCGGGCAAGCCGATCGACAACGCGGAGTACAAGAAGGCCCGCGGACAGTTGATGGCCCAGATCCGCGACCGGCAGAAAGCAGCTATGGAGAAGTTCAAGTCCGATCAGCTGAAGAAGATCCCGACCGACGCTCCGGGCGCGCCGCCGACCACGACTGGCTCGGCTCCCGCAAAGCCGGCACCGGCCGAAAAGAAGCAGCCAGCCCCCGCACAGTAAAAACCAAAACCGCCCGGTCAAAGCCGGGCGGTTTTTTTTGTTCGACAATGGACAGCGGGACCAGTCAGTTGAGCATGGTCATGAAGACTGGACGGTAACGGCCTTCATCATCCTCGATGAAATACTCTGAGACCTGCGGATGACGCACCGGAGCCCCCGTCGTATCCTGCACGAGGTTTTGCTCGGACACATACGCGATGTATTCCGTCTCCGCGTTCTCGGCCAGCAGGTGATAGTAGGGCTGGTTCTTTTTCGGACGCATGTTTTCCGGGATCGACAGCCACCATTCCTCGGTATTGGCGAACACGGGATCGATGTCGAAGATCACGCCACGAAACGGATAGATCTTGTGTCTCACGACGTCGCCCACCGCAAAGCGGGCACTCGTGACATCCGACCTCGCCGACTTCGGCGTGCTCTTGCGCCGGTTCCGCCGACGGGGCACCTCGGCCGGTTTCGCCGTCACCGCCCGTTGCGCACGGACCTTGACCGGCTTGACGTTCGTCTTGACCTTACCCGGAGACTTCGCCGCAATCTTCGCGGCCTTCTTTTTCAATGAAGGCGCCGCGATCAGATCAGGCGCCTTGGCCGTCCGTCCGCCCGCCCTCTTTGACTTGCCGGCCCGCGACCCGCCCGTTGTACGTTTTGCACTCATTCCGTGAATACGCCTCCGCGTGTCCGTCGCTGTCAAGGGCTGCCGCCGCTTATCGTTCACGGCCGGCCAGCCGGGCATCAAAAGCCGTAGGCGGCTGCGCGTTCGGGATCCTTCGAGGCAACCAGACGGGCAAGGTCGACGATCACCTTCGCCTGCTTCCACGTCGCATCGTCCTGCATTTTGCCGTCGATCATCACGGCCCCGGTTCCATCCGGCATGGCCTCCAGGATGCGCCGGGCGAATGCGACTTCCTTGGGGTCAGGCGAGAACACGCGCTTGGCGATCTCGATCTGGGAAGGATGCAGCGACCAGGCGCCGAGGCATCCTTGAAGGAAGGCGTTGCGGAACTGGGCTTCGCACGCCGCCGAATCTGCGAAATCGCCGAACGGCCCATAGAAGGGCTTCAAGCCGTAGGACAGGCAGGCGTCGACCATCTTGCCCACAGTGTAGTGCCAGAGATCCTGCTGATAATGGGCGCGAGGGCCGCCGTCCGCCGCGGGATCGGCCAGCACGCCGTAATCGGGATGCCCGCCGCCGACGCGCGTCGTCTTCATGCCGCGCGAGGCCGCCAGATCGGCCGGCCCGAGGCTCATTCCGTGCATCCGCGGCGATGCAGCCGCGATGGCTTCGACGTTCTTCACGCCTTCCGCCGTCTCGAGAATGGCGTGGATCAGAATCGGCCGTGCAACCTTGTGCTTGGCCTCCAGCTGAGCCAGCAGCTGGTCGAGGTAGTGAATGTCCCAGGGGCCTTCGACCTTCGGAAGCATGATCACGTCGACCTTGTTGCCGGCGTGTTCGACGATCTGCGTCACGTCCTCGAGCATCCAGGGCGAGTTGAGGCAGTTGATGCGAGTCCACAACCCCGTCTGGCCGAAATCAAATTCGTTCGCCATGGAGACGAACCCGGCCCGCGCCTGCTCCTTTTCGCCGACCGCAATAGCATCTTCCAGATTGCCGAGAACGACATCGACCTGCTTGATGGTGTCCTTCAGCTTCGCCCGGATTTTCTCGTTGTGCGGCGGAATGAAGTGGATCATGCGCTCGATCCGTACCGGCAATACGCGATAGGGTTCCGGCGCGCCGATGGCGAGAGGAGCAAAGTGCTTGGCAGGCGTGCGCGTTACGCTCATGGCGGCAAGTTACCTTCGGATGAAAGGGAAGTGGCTTCGTGCGGATTTGCGGCGCACATTAGGCGGCACCCGCGCTCTGTCAATTGCCGGATCGTCGCCTGCCGGGTGACCGAGCGGCAGTGTAACCCGGCAATGAAACACCTTCCGCAGGGTCCGGGTTGCCAAGGGCAAAAAGGCTGAGACGATGTCGACCGGTAGGCAGACCTGGACGCACTGGCTGGTGGCCCTGCTGGCTGCACTGGCGGTTCTGCCCGCGGACGGACCGCAGCCGCAGGCGGCGGATGCGGAATCCCAAAAGAAGACGCAGGTCCCAAAGGCCCTGCGACCGGTGCTGTCGAGGGCCGAGGTCCTCGCCAACGACCCCGTCGTACTGGAGCGCATCGGCCGCCATCTAGTGATCGGCTATCACAGCTTCGCAACCGCCAAGGCCCTCGTAGAAAAGCGAGCCATCGCCGGGATATTCATCACCGATCACAATGTCTCGAAACGCAAGATCGCGGAGGTGCGCGCCGAAATCGACGCCCTGCAGGGCATTCGCGCAAAGCAGGGGCTGCCGCCGCTCGTCATCGCGGCCGATCAGGAGGGCGGCGCCGTCTCGCGGCTCAGTCCGCCGCTCGCCCGCCAGACGGGACTGTCCCGCGTCATCGCTGGCCGCAAGCCCGGCGACGATTTGCAGTCCCTCGTCACTGCCTATGCGCAGAAGCAGGCCGGCGAGTTGAAGCGCATCGGGGTGAACCTCAATTTCTCACCGGTCGTCGATTTGAAGATCGATCCCCATCGCCGCAGCGACGGGGAAACGCAATTGCGCTACCGCGCATTGTCATCCGACGCCGCGACGGTCAGCGACGTTGCAGGCTGGTACTGCGACGCGCTGCAGGTTGAAGGCATCTATTGCACCATCAAGCATTTTCCCGGACTGGGCCGTGTAACACTCGACACCCATCGCCGCGCCGGAGAAATCAAGGCCACGGCGGCTGAACTCAATGCCACCGATTGGGTGCCGTTTCGCAGGCTCATGGGCCGGCCGAACGTGGTGACGATGCTGGCGCATGTGCGCTTGACGGCAATCGACCCCGGCGAACCGGCCTCGCTCAATCAGCGCATCATCGATGGTCTCATCAGAAAGGAATGGAAGTACGATGGCCTATTGATCACCGACGACCTGTCCATGGGGGCCGTGACGCGCAGCAAGGACGGCGTCGGCCAGGCCGCCGTGAAAGCGCTAAACGCCGGCGCGGATCTGCTGCTCGTCTCATTCAGCGATCGCTATCTCGATGCGATCATGACGGCATTGATCGAGGCGGACCTGAATGGCGGTCTCGACGCCAAGGCGCGCACGGCAAGCCTGGAACGTCTCAAGAAACTGCCGTCCGCGCACCCGCCGCTGCAAAAGCCGCGCACGGCGCAGTCTGAGGCACCTCCGGCCGCAAAGGGAGAAGTGGCCGCGCCCTGAACCTCAACTCCAGCGCCGGTTCGACCACATCCACTGTTCGGGATTTTCCCGCACCCACTCCTCGAACTGGCGCTGCATCTCCGTCATGATCCAACGGATGTCCTCAGCCTGGTTGCCCGTTCTTGGAACGCGCAGCTCCTTGATCTCGACGACGAACCGGCTTTCCTTCCCGACCCGCCGGCAGCATGACATCCACATGCGGCTGCCGACACGCCGTGCGATCATGCCGCCGATGGCCTGCGTTCTGGCCGGCGTGTTGAAGAAGGGCACTGCGACGCCGGTTCGATCGTAGAGATCGCAGACGAGACCGAGGCGGCCGCCGTTGCGCACGAAATCGGTAAGAACACGCGCGGTTCTCTGATTGTCGCCGTGGTCGCCTTCCACCTTGCCGCGCCCGAACAGACCGCCCGGATAGAGATCGCGGCGCAGGTGGCGCACGTAGCGATCGACGTAGGGATTATTGACCGAGCGATAAACGGCCGCGGGATTGGCATTGGCGACGACGAACGGCCAGATGGCCAGCTCCCAGTTGCCCATGTGCAGCGACACGCCGATGGCGGGCCCGAGCTTGTCTTTGTAGCGCCTGAAAACCTTTTCGGGCGTGATCTCGATGCGCCCCGGATCCGCGATCAGCTTGTCGATCTGAATGGTCTCGACCATGACGCGGCCGAGGTTCTCCCAGTGCGCCAGGCAAATGCGCCGCCGCTCCTCATCGCTCTTCTCGGGAAAAGCGATCTTCAGATTTTCCAGCGCACGGCGTTGCCGGTAGGGGCTGAGCACCGGGGCGAGACGGCGCCACCACCATGCCGAAAAACTCGCAGCCATTTCCAGCGGGAGAAGCCGAAAGGGCGCGGTGATCACGCGAAGCACGGCGTATTCAAGCCGGAACTGCAAATCACGGAGGGGCGGCGTTTCAGAGCTCATGCGAGCGTCATGGGAGGACCGGCTTGCCCCGTCAAGCGGGCGAAACCGCTCCAGCGGCCTGCTGTCCCCCTAATCCACCGGGCTGCATCAGTCGCGGCACGTAGGAGGCCGGCTGCACGCCCTCCTGGACCAGAATCCGCCGCAACGCCCCAAAGCTGTTCAGCACATGCAACCCAAGGCCGCGCAGCAGATGAACGGGAAGATAGGGCGAAATCAGCGCGCGATTGAGAATATCGACGGCCGTGATCCGTCCGTTGACGTCGGGAGCGCGCAAGGCACTGTAGCGATCCATCGCCTGCGAGCCGCCAGGGTCGCCGCCACTTGCCAAGACATCCCTGACGCAATCAGCGAGTGTCGCCGCATCTCTGAGCCCGAGGTTGAGACCTTGCGCGCCGATCGGCGGGATCACATGCCCCGCTTCCCCGACAAGGGCCACGCGGTTGCGCGCGAACACATCCGGGGTGAGGCCGCTCAACGGAAACAGCGCCCGAGGCCCGACTTCGCCGACCGTTCCCAGGAGACCGCCGAGCCGCCGCTCGATCTCGCGGCGGAAGTCCGTCTCCGAAAGGGCCATCAGGCGCCCCGCTTCCGACGGTTCTTCCACCCAGACCAGCGACGAGCAGAGCCCCGGCATGGGAACCGTCGTGAAGGGACCCACAGGCCGGTGAAACTCGGTCGACACGCCGCCGTGCGGCCGTTGGTGCGAGAACCACGTCACGATTGCCGCCTGCGGATAGCTCCACGTCGTAACCGTGATCCCAGCCGCGTCGCGCGTGATCGAATTCCGGCCGTCGGCCGCCACCGCAAACGAAGCGGCGACTTCCGCTCCTTCCGCCAGCGTCGCCCGAACCCGGCCATGGCCGATGCGAACGCTGCGCGCGCCCGCCGTCTCGATAAACGTAAGCCCCGGTGTGACGGGCAACCGGGCCATCAGCGCGTCGAGCAGGCGATCATTCGGAACGTTGTAGCCGAAGGCTTCGAGTCCCACTTCGCGGGCCGCGAACGTGACCTCAGGCGCCCTGAGCAGGCGGCCGGAATCGTCGATCAACCGGATTGCGGTGAGAGCCGCGCAATGGTCTTGCAAGGCGCCCCAGATGCCAAGATTTCTGAGAAGCTCGACCGAGCCCGCAAACAGTGCAGCGGTCCGCCGGTCGCGGCCATGCCCGCCCGGGCGATGAGGTCCCGCCGCCAAGGTCACCGGAAGTCCCACCTGAGCCAGCGCCAGGGCTGCCGCCAGCCCGGCCGGCCCGCCGCCGACGACGAGCGCAGATTGCTCCGCAGTTTCGCCGATCATGTCCGTTTCCCTGTCCATGCTGGACCGAATGACCATAGGCAGACGGCGCCAGGCCCGGCCAGACGACCGAGCGTCGCCGCGCGAGGCCACCGGCCTACGGGGCTCAGCAGGCGATAGCATCCGCCCCCAATTGCCCAGCTGTCACTTTTATGCCACATGTCCGCTGAACCACACCTGTGAAACAATCCTTCATGCGCCCTTAAGGATAGTCCTGCCATCCTTGTTTTCGACCGGTCCGATCGTCATTGTCCTGGTCGAGAGTCGTCCGCAGCGGGGTTTTGTCGGACCATGAAGCTTATACATATGTTTGGCCTTTCGGCCGTGCTGTTGGGCGCAGCACTGCCGGCGTTGGCCTTCCAGGAACAGTCTGTCGGCGGCGGCGCCGTCCAGCAGCCTGAGCAGCAGGCCGCACCGCAGCCGGGCGCCGGCGCCAAGCCGGCGGAGATGCAACTCACGCCCGAAGAAGCCAAGAAGCCTGTCGAAGGCACGGAAGTCCGCATTCCGGGCCTGGGCAAACTCGGCGTTCTGCCCAAAATGGATTTCGGGCTGGAACTCCTCTACGGGGCGAACGAGACGCGCCCCGTCGCGCCCGATCCGCAGGAAGAGACCGACGACCTGCAAATTCGCGGTTCGGTGAAGCACAACTTCTGACGCACTCGGCCGCCTCTGAGACCGGCCTTTCAAGGGGAGCATCGCGCTCCCCTTTTTCGTTGCGCCTCGCGCCCGGGTTTCAATGCGCCGCCGCCTGCGAGGCCCCGATCCCCGTTTCCGAGCGAACATACTGGACCTCGAACGCCTGCCGTTCGGCGGTTGCCCGTTGGCTGCGATCGCTGATCGAGAAAAACCAGACGCCGAGGAAAGCCAGCGTGACGGAGAAGAGAGCCGGATTGTCGTAAGGGAAGGGGGCTGAACCTGGCGGATGTCCAAGCGTCTTTTCCCAAACCGACGGACTGAGCAGCACCATGATCGTGGCGCAGGCGAGCCCCAGCGACCCGCCGATGACCGCGCCGCGCGTCGTCGTGCCCTTCCAGAAAATGCTCATCACCAGAACCGGGAAATTGCAGCTTGCGGCGATCGCGAAGGCGAGGCCGACCATGAAAGCGACGTTCTGGTTCTCGAACACGTAGCCGAGAAGAATCGCAATCAATCCGATCACGATCGCTGCAAGACGCGACAGCCGGATCTCCTGATATTCGTTGCTCTTGTTGCGGGCGATCACCGATGCGTAGATGTCGTGGCTGATGGCGGTCGCCCCGGCGAGGGTCAGACCGGCCACGACGGCCAGGATGGTGGCGAACGCCACAGCCGATATGAATCCGAGAAACAGCGACCCGCCGACCGCCTCGGAAAGATGCACCGCCGACATATTGCCCGAGCCGATCATGTCGGCCGGGGCAAAGCTTCCGTTCGGCCCGGCGACCGCGCCCGCCTTGAAGTAGGCGGGATCCTGCAACAGCAGCGTGATCGCACCGAAGCCGATGACGAAGGTCAGGATGTAGAAATAGCCGATGAACCCCGTTGCGAAGAAGACGGACTTGCGGGCCGCCTTGGCGTCGGCAACCGTGAAGAACCGCATCAGGATATGCGGCAGGCCTGCGGTCCCGAACATCAGCGCGATGCCAAGAGAAATCGCCGAGATGGGGTCCTTAACCAGCGATCCCGGCGACATGATCGCCGCGCCGTTCGGATGCACCTCGACGGCGCGCTGGAACATGGCCTCCGGAGAGAAGTTGAATTTCGCCAGGACCATGAGAGCCATGAACGTCGCCCCGCCGAGCAGCATGCAGGCCTTGATGATCTGCACCCACGTCGTGGCGACCATTCCGCCGAAGGCGACGTAAACGATCATGAGCAGGCCGACGATGATGACGGCGTAGAGGTAATCGAGCCCGAACAGAGTCTGGATCAGTTTTCCCGCACCGACCATCTGCGCGATGAGGTAGAAGGCGACAACGACCAGGGTCCCGGTTGCCGAGAGAATGCGGATCGGCGTCGGCGCAAGACGGAACGCAGCCACATCGGCGAACGTGAACCGGCCGAGGTTTCTCAATCGCTCGGCGATCAGGAAGAGAACGATCGGCCAGCCAACCAGCCAGCCGACGGAATAGATAAGACCGTCGTATCCATTGGCGAAAACCAGGCCCGAGATGCCCAGGAACGAAGCCGCCGACATATAGTCGCCCGCGATCGCAAGGCCGTTCTGGAATCCGGTGATGCTTCCCCCGGCGGCATAGAAATCAGAGGCCGACCGCGTCCGCGCCGCCGCCCACTTGGTGATCGCGAGCGTCCCCAGGACGAATATCAGGAACATCGCGATGGCTTCGACATTGAGGCCGGACTTGCCCGCCACGTCGATGCTGTCGGCCAGGGCCGGTGTGGTGCAGATGGCGGTGGAACAAATGCCCGCGAGACGCGCGGCCGAACGGCTGCGGCTCATGCCCCGACCCTTTCGCGCAACTTCCGGGTCAGGTCGTCGAAGGTGGAGTTGGCCCGCGCGACATAGATGCCGGTTAACGCGAACGCCGCGAAGATGACACCGATCCCGACCGGGATCCCGAGCGTCGTCACGCCTCCGTCCAGCGATCGGGAAAGCAGACTCTTGTCGTAGGCAATCGCGAGGATGAATCCGAAATAAATAAAGATCATGAGCGCCGTCAGCGTCCACGCGAGCCGCGCCCGGCGGCGCACGAGTTCACCAAACAGCGGATCGGCGACAATCCGCCGGACATCCTCCTCGGCAGCGTTGGACATCGCTTGATCGCCCCCCCCTTCGGCGCTGGGTCTGCACTCGCGCGCTTCCGCCCCGACACCCCTACCCTGACCGGCCGCAGAATACATGCTTCGAAGCCTTCGACCACACGCCTTCGCCGCCGGAGACGGAAGCCGTGCCGGAATTGAGGCAAGGAGCCCGCGGCCAGCAAAAAAATACTGCCCGGCCCGAGGCTTCTGCCCGCTACGCACGAAGCCGCAACTGCGTTATGACAAATCTATGACAGGAGGCGTCCGATGGCGTTTCCTTCCCTCGAATGTCAGCGCCGACGATGACCGACCGCACCGTAGTTCAAACACGATCTCTCGCCCCCGTCGCGTCCGCCGTCGGCAGCTGGCAACTCGGCTGGCGCGCCGTCGGCATTATCGCGGCCCTGTCGGTTGTCGGACTGCACGCCTATTTCCAGCGCTCGGAAGGCTCCGGTTGGCATCTGGCCTACGTGTGGACAGCGACTTTGTTCACGGCATTTGCCGTCCTGGCGCTGACCCGCCGGCTGCTCGTCTCGGCGGTGTTCGTCACGCTTCTGGTGACGATCCTCGTGCACGCCGCTGCCGCCAAGCACAAGGCCATGAACATGTCCGTTCATGCCTATGATCTCGTCTTCTATCTCTCCTCGGCGTCGACATTATCCTTCCTCTGGGCGTCTTATCGCGCCGAGCTGCTGCAACTCATGGCGGCCCTGGCCGCATTCGGCCTGGCTCTGGTCCTCGCCTACGCCATCGACGCCACGCGTACGCGCCGCAGTGTCGCTGTCGCTCTCATGCTGCTTTTCGCCGTTCTGACCGGCGCCAGTGCCGTGATGAAAGGCGAGCGGCGCAACACGCAGCAGTATTGGGAAGACCTCGTCGTCTCGACGTTCTATTCGTCGGTCCCTGAAGCGGTCGAGACACTCTGGAAGGGGCAGTTGTTCGAAGCCGCCGATGCGGCTCCCGGACCGCTTTTCACGATCCCGTCCGGCTGTCCGGCAACCCGCAAACCTCCGCACATCATCCTGATCCACCAGGAATCGGTCGTCCCTCCGGAATACTTCCCCACCGTCGCCTACGACCGCCGGATCGACCACATCTTCCGCTCCGGCGACGGCACGCTGAGAAAGCTGCGCGTCGAAACCTATGGCGGCGCATCCTGGCTGACCGAGTTCTCCGTACTCGCTGGAGTCTCCACGTACTCATTCGGCGGCATGCGGCCGTTCGTTCAATCGCTGATGGCCGGCCGCGTCCATGATACGCTGCCCGAGGCGCTGGCCCGCTGCGGCTACCGCAACACGGTCATTTACCCGCTCTCGCAGAATTTCGTGTCCAACGGACCCTTCTACAAGGCCGCCGGCATTCCGGAAATCTTCGACAAGACCACGATGGGGGCAAGATCTGGCAACGAGCGCGATCATTTCTATTTCGGTCACGCGCTGAACCTCCTGTCAGAGCAGATCCGCACCAGCGAGGCGCCGCTGTTCACCTACATCATCACGATGGCGGCTCACGGTCCTTACCTGAAACCCTATCAGCCTGAGGTGGACGTTCCCGGCGGCGGCCCCGGCACGCACCCGGAGATGAACGAATACCTCAGGCGGCTGTCCATGAGCCGTCTCGATCTCGACGAATTCAAGCGCCAGTTGGCGTCGCGGTTTCCCGGCGAACCGATCCTGCTCGTCCAGTACGGCGACCACCAACCGATCGCCACCCGTCATTATCTGGGGTTCGGCGCAGTCGATTCCGCAGAAGACGTGGCTCTCGGCCACGACTCGCCCGGCTTTCTCACGTTCTATAGCGTGGAGGGCATCAACTTCGACGTGCCCCGTCTGCCCGATGTGCCGGTGCTCGACGTTCCCTATCTCAGCACGGTCGTGCTTCAATCGGCGGGCCTGCCGTTGTCGGATTCCTACCTCGAGCGGCGCCGGCTGCTCGATCAGTGCCGCGGACGCTACAACGGATGCAGCGATCCGGGCACGATGTTGAAGTTTCACCGCCGCCTGCTCGACTCGGGCCTCGTCGACGCGCGTTGAAAGAATCCGGCATCTGGGCCGGCACAGCCCGGTGGCGGAGGGAGTGGGATTCGAACCCACGGTGGGCTTGCACCCACGCCGGTTTTCAAGACCGGTGCCTTAAACCACTCGACCATCCCTCCGGACGGCCCCCTATACGCGGCGCTGGGCTGCGCCTCAAGCGGCACCCGACAGGGAGCGCGTGGCGACGGTCCCGTTTTCCATCCAGCGCGGACGGGCGGGCCGCCGCAGTTTACCCGATCCTAAGCACATTTCGTCACGATCCCGTCCACGCCGCGCCCAGCAGCGCGCGTAAGTTCAAGATGTCCCCGCGGTCGAAACGGCCTGCGGACGTGGGATTGTGTCGTGCGTATCCGGCAATACAACCGCATTGTTCGGGCCAGCCTGCTCGCCGTTATGGCGCCCGCGCTGCTCAGCGCCTGTTCGTCCGGCGGACCCGATCCCAAATGGGGCGTCAGCTCGAGCCCGCGGGTCTACGGACAGAACGACCGCATCCCCAAGGGCGGTGGCTCCTACAAGTTGGGCCGGCCCTACATGGTCGGCGGACGCTGGTACACGCCGCGCGAACAACCCGGCTATGACGCGTCCGGCATCGCGTCGTGGTACGGCGACGATTTCCATGGCCGCAAGACGGCCAACGGCGAAATCTATGACATGAACCGATTTACGGCCGCGCATCCGACCTTGCCGCTGCCGACCTACGCCTATGTCACCAATCTCGACAACGGGCGCACCATCCTCGTGCGTATCAACGATCGCGGGCCCTACGTCGGGAATCGCGTGATCGATCTTTCCCGCGCTGCTGCCAACGAGTTGGGCACCCGCGGCAAGGGGCTCGGGCGGGTCCGTGTGCGCTACGCAGGTCATGCGCCGATGAACGGCGATGACACCCGGGAACGGCGTTTTCTGTCAAGCCAGCCGTGGTACGCCGGTCCGCGACTGGCCTCCACGCCACCGCCCGACTCCCGCCGTTCCGCCTCGGATTGGCGCCCCGCGTCACCGGATTTGCCACCCGCCTCAGCGGATTGGTCGGCATTGGATCACCGCCGAGCGTCTCTCGGCGCGGCACGCTGACCTGACACCGTCCACAGCCCGGGGACGAACGAGGTTGACCGCCTGAACGGCGGCTCGCATACACTCTGTGTCCACTGTTCCGCGTTTTTGGCTCAACGCAAACTGCGGGGAAGAGATGCACGCCAATCTGCCGTCGGCCGGACAGGCCGTGCATCGGTTCGGCCTGATCGTTCTGGTTGCCGCGCTGTGCATCCTGGCAGCGGCCGGGTTGTCCGCACCTCTTCATGCCCAGGCAGCCGGCGAATTCGTGACCAGGGCCAAGCGCGCCATCCTCATGGATGCCGACAGCGGCGCCGTGCTCTACCAGTTCAACGCCGACGAACTCGCGCCGCCTGCGAGCATGAGCAAGCTCATGACCCTCGAAGTCCTCTTCAACGCCATGAAGCAGGGCAAGGTGAAGCCGGAAGACGAATTCCTGATGAGCGAGTATGCGTGGCGCACGGGCGGCGCTCCCTCCGGAACGTCCGCGATGTTCGTGCCCATCAACACGCGGGCGCGCGTCGACGAACTCATCCAGGGCATCGTCGTGCAGTCGGGCAACGACGCCTGCATCGCCGTCGCCGAGGCCATGGGAGGAACGGAGCAGGGCTTCGCCAAGATGATGGAAACCGAAGCCCGCAGAATTGGCCTGTCCAAGTCCACGTTCCGTAATTCGACTGGGTTGCACGATCCCGAGCATCTGATGACCGCCCGTGAACTCGCGCTGCTCGCCCGCCACATTATTCGCGAGTACCCGGAGCAGTACAAGACGTTCTCCCAGCGCGAATTCGCGTACCGCAAGCACAAGTTCTTCAACCGCAACCCGCTGCTCACCGACGAAGCGCTGCGGGTGGATGGCTTGAAGACCGGCCACACCAAGGAAGCAGGCTACGGCATCGTCTTTTCCTCCGTGAGCGATGGTCGCCGCCTGATCGGCGTGGTCATGGGACTCGCTGACGAAAAGGAGCGCCGCGAAGAGGCACGCCGCCTTCTGGAATGGGGTCAGCGCAGCTTCGCGAACTTTACCCTGTTCGATGCCAATCAGGATGTCGGGCATGCCCGCGTATGGGGCGGCTCGCAGCTCTATGTTCCTCTCGCAGCGAAGGGCGGCGGTCCGCTGAGCGTCGTCCTGCCGCGCTTTCCGCCGAACCAGAAACTACGCGCCGAAGTCGTCTACAACGGTCCCCTGAAGCCGCCGGTGAAGAAAGGCGACGAGGTTGCCCGCCTGCGCGTCACGAGTTCGTCGAACGCAACGACAGAGGTTCCGCTCGTCGCGACTGAGGACGTGCCGCCCGGCTCGGTCTGGCGGCGTGGCATGGATAGTCTGGTTTTTCTGGCGCTGCGCTGGGCCAACCTCTAAAAACGCCCATGGCCGCCACCCGAGCGGCCCGGGCCAGATGGTCCGCGCATGGGGGGGCCATGACGTCCGGTTGGTTCATCACGTTCGAAGGCGGCGAAGGCTCGGGCAAGTCGACCCAGGCAAAGCGCCTTTCCGAACGCCTGAAAGAGGAGGGCCATTCGGTCACGGTCACGCGCGAGCCCGGCGGATCGCCGTTTGCCGAGCGCCTGCGCACCCTGATCCTGGATCCCACCCTCGAGACGCATACCCCGTTGGCCGAGGCGCTGCTTTTCGCATCGGCCCGTGCCGACCACCTGGATCAGGTGATCCGTCCGTCTCTCGCCGCCGGCGGCGTCGTCATCTGCGATCGGTTTCTCGATTCCACACGCGTCTATCAGGGATATGCCGGCCGCGTCGAGCCGCGCCTTCTTGAAGCGCTGGAACTGATCGTGGTCCAGCACACCAAGCCTGACCTGACCATCGTGATCGACATTCCTGCCGAGGTCGGTCTGGCCCGTGCCGCGTTGCGCATGGAGGCCCCGGTGCATACTGCGCCCAGCGAGAAGCCGCCCAAGCAGCCGCGCGGACTGCTCACCGATCGCTTCGAAACCCGCGATCTGGCGTTCCACAAGAAGCTCCGCGAAGGGTTTATCGAGATTGCCCGGCTGGAACCGCAACGCTGCGTCGTCGTCGATGGGCAAAGATCACCCGACGAGGTGGCACGCGATGTCTGGAGCATCGTTCAGGCCCGTCTTCTGAGCGACACGGCCTAGACCATGGCGCGCGCACCTGCCATCGCCACCCTGGAAGACGAGCAACTTCCCGAGCCCGACAAGCTCGAAGGATTTCCGTCCCCCCGTCACACCGGGCGCCTTTACGGACATGCGGCCGCCGAGCAGGAATTTCTGTCCGCGTATGACACCGGAAGGCTGCACCACGCGTGGATCGTCGCCGGCCCCGCCGGTATCGGCAAGGCAACCCTTTGCTACCGCTTCGCGCGCTTCCTGCTGGCCGCGGACAGCGAACGCGACATGTTCGGCTCGTCCCTCGACATCGACCCGTCCACGGCATCGTCGCACCTTGTTGCCAGTCTCGCGCATCCCGAACTTCTGGTGCTGCGGCGTCCTTATGACTTCAAGACCAAGAAGCTGAAGACGGAGATCACGGTCGACGAGGTCCGCCGGCTGAGAGGGTTCCTCGGACTGAGCGCGGGGGAGGGATGGCGCGTCGTCATCGTCGATCCCGTCGATGACCTGAACTCAAACGCGGCCAATGCCTTGCTGAAATCGATCGAAGAGCCGCCGCCCCGGACGGCCTTCCTGCTTGTATGTTCCGAGCCCGAGCGCCTGTTGCCGACGATCCGTTCCCGCTGCCGCACGCTTTCCTGCGGCGGTCTTGTGCCCGAAGACCTGCACAAGGCGGTTGCCCAGGCGCTGAACGCCGCCGACGACACGAGCACCCACACCAGCCTGCCCTCCGGCGAGGAATGGCAAACGCTCGTTCAACTCTCGCAAGGCAGCGTGCGCCGGCTGTTGATGCTGCACACGGCCAAGGGCCTCGAACTGCATCGCAAGATCATGATGGCGGTCGCGGCGCTTCCCAATATCGACTGGCTGCCGCTGCATGCCCTGGGCGATGAACTGGCCTCGCCGGTTGCCGAACCGAAGTATGAACTCTTTTTCGAACTCTTCCTGGCCAACGTTGCGCGCATGATCCGCGCCGCTGCGACGGGCGAGGGACAGCCATCGGACCTGGAACTGGCCGGGCGGCTCATTCCTGCGGACCGGCTTGCGGCATGGGCTCAACTGTGGGAAACCACCGTCGCCGAGAAGATCAGTACCGAGACCTACAACCTGGACCGCAAATCATTGATTCTATTGTCGTTCCAGAGGCTGGTCGAAATCTCGCGCGGCGCGGGTCCGGCCTGACGCGCGATATCGGCCCAGGTCATCACAATTGCGCGGCGCTGGAGCCGTCCGGCCCAGACACCGCAGGTTGAAACATGAGCACCCGCTTCTACATCACGACGGCCATTTCCTATCCCAACGGCGTGCCGCACATCGGGCACGCCTACGAGGCGATTGCGACCGACGCGATTGCCCGCTTCGAGCGCCTGGACGGAAAGAATGTCTTCTTTCTCACCGGCACCGACGAGCATGGCCTCAAGATGAAGCAGACAGCGGCCAAGGAGGGCATCAGCCCGCGCCAACTCGCCGACCGAAACTCGGCACGCTTTCGCGAGATGGCCGCATCTCTCGACCTGTCGAACGACGACTTCATTCGCACCACCGAGGAGCGCCATTACGAAGCCTGCCGCGAACTCTGGCGGCGCATGCAGGCGGCTGGCGACGTTTACCTGAAGAAGTACGGCGGCTGGTATTCGGTTCGCGACGAGACCTACTACAAGGAACAGGAAACTGAAGTTCGCGAAGACGGCCAGCGCTACGCCACGCCCACCGGAACCGAGGTAGCCTGGCAGGAAGAAGAAACCTTCTTCTTCCGCCTGTCCAAGTACCAGGAGCCGCTGCTCGCCCATATCGAGGCAAACCCGTCATTCATTCTGCCGGCCGAGCGGCGCAATGAAGTCGTCAGCTTCATCCGCTCCGGACTGGAGGACCTGTCCATCTCGCGCACGACGCTCGACTGGGGCATTCCCGTGCCCGGCCATCCCGGCCACGTCATGTATGTCTGGGTCGATGCTCTCAACAACTACTGTACGGCGACCGGCATTTTCGGCGGCGGCGACCAGCGGCAGGAATTCTGGCCGTGCGATGTCCACGTCATCGGAAAGGACATTGTCCGCTTCCATGCGATCTACTGGCCGGCGTTTCTGATGAGCGCCGGCGTGGCGCTGCCCCGCCGCGTCTTCGGTCACGGCTTCCTTTTCAACAAGGGAGAAAAAATGTCGAAATCGGTCGGCAACGTCGTCGATCCTTTCGCGCTTATCGATCACTACGGCGTCGATCAGGTCCGCTACTATTTCCTGCGCGAAGTGATCTTCGGGTCCGACGGCAGCTATTCGCCCGAGACCATCGCCGCGCGTATCAATGCCGATCTTGCCAACGGACTAGGCAACCTCGCACAACGCTGCCTGTCGATGATCTGGAAGGGCTTTGCCGGCGTCGTCCCCATACCCCGGGATCTGACGGACGCCGACCAGGCTCTGCTCGCCAGGACAGATGCTCTCTACGCCGCGTCGCGCGCGGCCATGGATAGTCAGGCGATAAAGACATGGCTTGATGCCGTATGGGACGTCGTATCCGAGGGCGATCGCTATTTCGCCAGCGAAAAGCCGTTCGACAAATCGCTGACACCGGAGCGCAAGGGCACGATCCTCTATGTCACGGCCGAAGTCGTACGGCAGTTGGCCATTCTCGTTCAGCCCGCCATGCCGGGCTCGGCAGCGAGGCTTCTGACACTTCTGGCCCAGAACGATGCTTGCCAGCGGCAGTTCTCCGCATTGGGAGAAGCCGGGCGGCTGCTGCCTGGAACACAACTCCCCGAACCCCAGGGCGTGTTCCCTCGCTATGTCGATCCCGCCTCGGAAGCCAAGAAATCCGGCTCGACAAGCGCGGCTGAACAGGAAGCGGCAAAGCTCGCCAAGAAAGCCAAGAAGGAAGCAAACCGGCAGAAGGCTCAGGGTGGGGAAGACGCCTGAGATGCTGCTGGTCGACCATCACTGCCACATCGATCGGCCCGAGTTTGCAGCAGACCTCGACGGCGTCGTCGCGCGAGCGCACGCCGCGGGCGTCGCAATGATGGTCAACATCTCGACGCGGGTCAGAAAGTTCGAGCATCTGATCTCCGTCGTGGAGCGCTTCGACACGGTCTATGGCACGGTGGGGACCCACCCCCACTACGCGCACGAGGAATTGGACGTTACCGCCGAGGATCTCGCTCGCCTGGCTGCGCATCCCAAGATCATCGGATTGGGAGAGGCCGGTCTCGACTACTATTACAAGCACTCGACTCCCGAGGCTCAGGCGCAGGGCTTCCGCACACACATCGCCGCGGCGCGCGCCACCGGTCTGCCTCTCGAAATTCATACCCGCGACGCCGACGACGACACCATCCGCATTCTTGAGGAAGAATACGCCAAGGGCCCGTTCGCGGCGGTTCTCCACTGCTTCACGGGCGGCAGGGACCTTGCCATGCGGGCCGTAGAGCTTGGTCTCTACGTATCGTTCTCCGGAGTGGCGAGCTTCAAGAAAAACGATGCCTTGCGGGCCATTGCCAACGAAGTTCCCCTCGACCGCGTTCTTGTCGAGACGGATGCGCCGTATCTTGCGCCCGAACCCTTCCGCGGCAAGCAGAACGAGCCGGCCTACGTCGTCCACACCGCGCGGGCACTCGCCGATGCGCGTGGCATGCCGCCCGCCGAATTCGCGCGCGCGACGACGCAGAATTTCTTCCGGCTTTACACGAAGGCGCCGCGCCCTGGAGCAACGGAATGACCATCCGCCTGACGATCCTTGGCTGCGGATCATCCGGCGGCGTGCCGCGCCTCGGACCGATCTGGGGTGCATGCGATTCCACCAACCCAAAAAATCGCCGCCGCCGCTGCTCGGTCCTCGTCGAGAAAATCGTTCCGGGCGGCTTTACCAATGTGCTGATCGACACGCCCGCCGACCTGCGCGAGCAATTGCTCGACGCCCGGGTGACGCATCTCGACGGCGTTCTCTATACCCACGACCATGCCGATCACACGCACGGCATCGACGATCTGCGCATGGTAGCCTACGCCATGAAGTCCAAGGTCACCTGTCACTGCGATGCGCCGACACGGCAAAGCCTCGTGTCGCGGTTCAACTACTGTTTCGAGCAGCAGCCGGGTTCGGGCTATCATCCCATCTTGAACGCGGCCGAAATCCCCGCAGGCGGCCGCATCCGGATCGACGGCGTCCGGTCCAGTCTCGACATCGAGGCCGTGCCCCAGATCCACGGTGACATTGCCTCGCTCGGCTTTCGCATCGGCGGCGTAGCCTACTCGCCCGATATTTCCGACCTTCCCGAAGCGTCGATTCCACGGCTCGAAGGGCTCGATGTGTGGATCGTCGACGCCTTGCGCTACACGCCACATCCGAGCCACTTCAGCGTCAGCGACGCGTTGCGCTGGATCGAACGGCTGAAGCCGCGGCGCGCGATCCTCACCCATATGACGAGCGATCTCGATTACGCCAGACTCGCGGGGCAACTGCCCGCCGGCGTCGAACCCGCCTACGACGGTATGGTCATCGAAGTTCCCGGTTGATCGCCTTCAGGAGCGGACGGAAGCGACCGAAGCCGCTTTCTTCCAGTCGCGGAACGTCACGACCTCTCCATTCACCGCGCTCTCCGGCCGGGCCAGTTCGAGAAACAGCGGAGCAACGTCTTCCGGGGCCGGAAGCGACATCGGGTCCTCGCCCGGGAACGCCTTGGCTCGCATGCCCGTTCGCATGGCGCCAGGGTTTACGATCGCCACGCGAATGGGCGTGTTTTCGCACTCCGCCGCGTACATTGTGCCCAGGCACTCGATCCCGGCCTTGGAAACGGCATAAGGCCCCCAGTAGGCATGCCGCCCGTCGGCGGCGCCTGAGGTCAAGAAAATCACGCGGCCCGCGTCGGATCGCTTGAGAAGCGGGTCGAGCGTCCGGATCAACCGCCAGTTTGCGGTCAGGTTCACGTCGATGACCTGCTGCCAGGAATCGGCAGTAATGTGGGGCAGGGGCGAGAGCGGGCCAAGCAGAGCGGCGTTACCAACGAAGATGTCGAGCTTGCCCCAACGCTCGAAAATGGTCGGCCCCAGCGCGTCGATCTTGTCTCCTTTTCTCAGATCGAGCGTGAGAAGGGTCGCCGGTTCGCCGACCTTCTGGATCTCATCATCAAGTTCCTCGAGGGCTCCCTGCGTGCGCCCGACGGCGATCACGTGCGCACCGGCTCGCGCGTAGGAGAGGGCGATGGCTCGCCCGAGCCCGCGGGTCGCTCCGGTGACGAGAGCCAGACGGCCTTTGAGAATGGATGGAACTTCGCTCACGGCGCGGAGGCCTCCAGTTGGGCCGGCGGCAACTCCGCAGGATGAGACATGGTTCAGACAACCTCGGCAAGCAGCGAGAGTTGCCGGAAGCCGGTCCCATTCTGGTCGACGAGTTCGGTGGGATATTCGCCGGTGAAGCAGTGGTCGGTGAACTGAGGCGCGCGCGGGTCACGCTGATCGAAGCCCACCGATCGGTAGATGCCGTCCACCGAAAGGAATGCCAGGCTGTCGGCGCCCATGAACTGGCGCATCGCTTCGATGTCCATGTTGGCTGCCAGCAGGTCTTTCTTGCGCGGCGTATCGATGCCGTAATAGTCGGGGTGGGTAATCGGCGGCGACGAAATCCGCATATGCACTTCGCTGGCGCCCGCATCGTACATCAGTTCGACGATCTTCTTCGATGTCGTTCCCCGCACCACGCTGTCGTCGATGAGAACGATGCGCTTGCCGCGTATCACGCCCGCGTTCGCCGAATGCTTGAGCTTAACGCCGAGCGCGCGGATGCGCTGCTCCGGCTCGATGAACGTCCTGCCGATGTAATGATTGCGTATGATGCCGAGTTCGAAGGGAATGCCTGACTGCTGCGAGAAGCCGATCGCAGCCGGCACGCCCGAATCCGGGATCGGAACGATCACGTCCGCATCGGGCTTCGATTCAATCGCGAGCTGGACGCCCATCTGCTTGCGGATGTCATACACGGAGCGGCCGCCGATGACGCTGTCGGGCCGCGCGAAGTAGATATATTCGAAAATGCAAGGACGCGCGGGACGGCGCGGAAATGGACGGTGGCTCTCGATGCCGTCCTTGGTGACGACGACGACTTCGCCATTCTCCACCTCGCGCACGAATTCCGCGCCGACCATATCCAGAGCGCACGTCTCCGAGGCGAAGATGGTTGCTCCATCGAGACGGCCGAGGACGAGCGGACGGATGCCGATCGGATCGCGGGCCGCGATCATCATGTCATTGGTCAGCGCCACCAGCGCATAGGCCCCTTCGATCTGGCGGATCGCCTCGACGAACCGATCGACCATGCGCCGCTTCTTCGATCGGGACAGAAGGTGGAGAATGACCTCGGTGTCCGAGGTGGAGGGGAAGATGGCGCCGGACGAAATAAGTTCCCGCCGCAGGGTGAGCGCGTTCGTCAGGTTGCCATTATGACCGACCGCGAAACCGCCCGTGTCGATGTCGGCGTAAAGCGGTTGGACGTTCTTCAGCGCCGGCTCGCCGGTCGTGGAGTAGCGGTTGTGACCGATGGCCATCGATCCCTTGAGCCGGCCGATCACGCCCGCATCGTTGAAATTGTCGCCGACGAGGCCCAGCCTGCGCTCGGAGTGGAACTGCTGGCCGTCGTAGGTGACGATGCCCGCCGCCTCCTGCCCGCGATGCTGGAGCGCGTGCAGGCCGAGCGCGGTAAGGGCTGCCGCATCTGGGTGACCGAAGACCCCGAAGACCCCGCACTCTTCGCGCAAACGGTCGTCGCCGAACTTGGAATAGCCGAAATCGCCGACCGCCGCATCGGTGCCGTCGTAGTGCGCCATGGTTGCCTCCCGCTCAAGCATCCGGTGCGCGCGGCCGGCTCACAGACGACCCGGCCGTGTTCGGCCCGTCTTTAGCACCACTTTGGGGTTTGACGCCATGCCCGGACGCCGCACGCGGGTGCGAAATTCCAGGACCGAACCGTCAGGACGTCAGCCGGGCGGAGGCTCGGCCGGGCTGGCCGCGGGGGCGGGCTGGGGGGTCGTCAGGCTGGACGGCATATGCGTCTCCAGGACCGACCGGATCGTGTTGCCCGTGGACTTGATGTAGGGCAGCGACGCCGAATCGCGAACCCACGGCTGCTGATTGGCCGGGTCGGGAATGAAGGATTCGTAGAACATGTAGGGAATGACGACCAGGATGAAGCCGCGGACCACTCCGAAGAAGAAGCCGAGGATGCGGTCGATCATGCCGACCGAACTGTCGAGGATCGCATCCGAAATCCGGGATGTGATGAGATGCACCACGATGAGCACAATGAGAAAGATGACCGCCCCGATCGCGATCTGGGCGATGGGAACTTGGGTCCCCATCTGCGCCGCGAGGTCTTCAGCCAATTTCTTGTAGTTCAGAACGAAATAGAGGACGGCGAGTGCCGCCACCGCCCACGACACGATCGACAGCAGCTCCCGCGTCAACCCCCGGTACATCGCGAGAAGGCCCGAAATGAGCGACACCGCGATGAGCGCGGCGTCGAGATATGTTAGCGGACCGATCATGTCAGGCACTCCCCCAATGCAGCCCTGGCCACGGCTAAGGCAGGACCCGCCGCGCATGCTGTAGTTTTGCCGCTCAGTCGCACGGGCGCAATGGGTCCGCAAGCTCTTTGAGATGCGAAAGCCGTGTCAGGGCGAGCCCCGGTGCCTCGCTTCCCGTCTCTCCCGTGGCCGGGATCACGGCTTCCGAAAACCCGAGCTTGCGCGCTTCTTTCAAGCGAAGTGCCGTGTGAGCGCTGGCCCGCACGGCGCCCGAAAGCGAAATTTCACCGAAAGAAACCCGTTGTGGCGGCAGCGCTATTCCCGATGCGGATGAGAGCAGGGCCGAGGCCACGGCCAGATCGGCCGCCGGCTCGCTGATTTTGAGTCCACCGGCGACGTTGAGGTAAACGTCGTGTTGCGCCAGCGAGACCCCGCACCGTGCCTCCAGCACGGCCAGGATCATCGACAGCCTGTTGCTGTCCCATCCGACGACGGCGCGGCGGGGCGTTCCCAGTTGCGACGGAGCGACGAGTGCCTGGATTTCGACCAGGATGGGACGCGTGCCTTCCATCCCGGCAAAGACGGCCGCCCCCGGCACCGATCCTTCGCGGTCGCCGAGGAACAGTTCGGACGGGTTGGCCACCTCGCGCAGGCCCTGCTGGACCATTTCAAAGACACCGATTTCGTCGGTCGCGCCGAAACGGTTCTTGGTGGCGCGCAGAATTCGGAATGGATGCCCCCGGTCTCCCTCGAAGGACAGCACGCAGTCGACCATGTGCTCGACAACCTTCGGACCCGCGATCTGGCCATCCTTGGTGACGTGGCCCACGAGCAGCAGCGCGGCGCCCTTGATCTTGGCATAGCGGATCAGGGACTGGGTCGCGGCGCGCACCTGACTGACGGTGCCCGGCGCCGCGTCGAGTTCGTCGGACCACAAGGTCTGGATGGAATCGATGACGACGAGATCGGGCGCCGCGCCTGCATCCAATGTCGCCAGGATGTTGGCGAGGTTTGTCTCCGCCGCCAGCGCCACCGGCGCCGACGACAGCCCGAGCCGCTCCGCCCGCAGCTTCACCTGAGCGGCGGCTTCCTCACCTGAGAAATAAATGGCTTTGCGTCCAGATCGAGCGATCGACGAGGAAAGCTGCAGGAGAAGGGTCGATTTGCCGATGCCCGGTTCGCCGCCGATCAGAAGGGCGGAACCGGGGACGATGCCGCCGCCCGTCACGCGGTCGAGTTCAGCAATGCCCGTCGAGAAGCGTGGCGCTTCCTCGGCGCCGCCGGAAAGGGTGCCAAGCCTGACGGCCTTGCCCCGCGACGAGCGCGTGATGCCAGACCCCGGCGGCGGTCCCGCGTCGGTCTCCTCCGCAAGGGTGTTCCACTCTCCGCACGAGCCACACTTGCCAGCCCACCGCGGAGCCGTGGACCCGCACGCCTGACAGACATAAACCGCCTTTGCCGTCTTGGCCATTCTACGCGCTGCTCCCGGCGTATACGCGCTCGAAGCGCCGACCGAGACGGGTCAGAATCTCATAACCGATGCTGCGTGCCTCGGAGCCGACCGTTTCCAGCGGCAACGAAGGACCGATCACCTCGGCAACGTCGCCCCTCCTGACCGCGACCGGACAGTCGGTCACGTCCACGGTCACCAGATCCATGGACACGCGGCCGACGATCGGCAGGCGCGCGCCGTGGATGACGACGGAACCTCCCGCTCGCCCGCTGTCCGCGCTGGCCGTCCGGGCAACGCCATCCGCATAGCCGGCGGCGATGGTCGCGATGCGGCTTGGCCTTGCCGCGCGCCACGTTCCCGAATAGCCGACCGCGCTTCCGGGCCCCACGTCGCGGACCTGCAGAACCCGCACATGAAGCGAGACGGCCGGCGCAACGGGAGCGCGCGATCCGCGGAACGCCTGCCCGCCATAGAGTGCATATCCGGGACGAACGAGATCGAAGTGGAATGACCGGCCGAGCATCAGACCGTCGGAAGCAGCGAGCGAAGCTTGAGCGGATGGCAACATACGGCGCAGGCGATCGAAAGCCTGATGCTGGATTGCATTGGCGGGCTCGTTCGGGTCGTCGGCCGACGCCAGATGGCTCATGACGAGGACGACATCGAGCGCCGAAAGCAGGTCCGGCCGGGTCGCGAGCCGCTGCACATCCGCTGCCGGCATCCCGAGCCTGTGCAGTCCGCTGTCCACGTGCAGAGCCGTCGCCAGCCGCGCGCCAATGCGCTGCGCATGTGCCGACCACTCTTCGACCTCTGCGAGGCTCGCCAGGCAAGGGATGGCGCCAGCCGCGAGAATATCGGCCGCACCGCCTTCGAAGAGGCCATCCAGAACGAAAATCCGCGCACACGCATCGAGTTGCCGCGCCTCGGCGGCCTCACGCGGGGTCGCCACGAAAAACGACCGGCAGCCGGCCCGCGCAAGCGCGGGCAGCACATGGGCGACACCGAGGCCATAGGCGTCCGCCTTCACCACGGCGCCGCACTCGGCAGGGGCCACCCGCGCCCGCAGCGCCCGCCAGTTGGACGCAATCGCGGCCAGATCGATGCGCAGCACGCCCGTTTCCGAGACCGGAATGGTCGCCGTCTCAGCCGGCGGCAAGGGCTTTGGTTCGGGCAGCGTCATCACATCTTCTTTCGCATACCCCTGTGGCGGAGGCGAGGCCGTGTCCGCCACACCTGGGCGTCGCCGTCCGGCGACGCGGCGAGCAATCCGGCGTTTTTCCGTCCGCTATTCCATGCGTTCCGGCAGCCACGCATCCCGCGCCAGATTGCCGAACCGGGTGAACTGGCTCTCGAAGGACAGAGGCACCGTACCGACCGGGCCGTGACGCTGCTTGCCGATGATGACCTCGGCCTTGCCCGACACCTGCATCATCTTCTGCTGCCACTCCTGGAACTTCGGGTCGCCCTCCGTCGGCTTCAGGCGCTCGACGTAGTACTCCTCGCGGAACACGAACATCACCACGTCGGCGTCCTGCTCGATCGAGCCCGACTCGCGCAGGTCCGAGAGCTGGGGACGCTTGTCCTCGCGCTGTTCGACGGCGCGCGACAACTGCGACAGGGCAATGATCGGGACGTTGAGTTCCTTGGCCAGCGCCTTGAGCCCGGTGGTGATCTCGGTGATCTCTTGAACGCGCCCGGCGCTCGCCGATTTCGCCGAACCTGCGAGCAACTGGAGATAGTCGATGATCAGCAGGCCAAGGCCCTTCTGGCGCTTCAGCTTGCGCGCCCGCGCGGCGAGCTGCGCCACCGTGATGCCGCCCGTCTGGTCGATGTAGAGCGGAACCCGGCTCATCTCCTGGCTGACCACGACGAGCTTGTTGAATTCCTCCTGATTGATCATGCCGCGCCGGATCTTCTCCGACGGAATCTCGGCCTGCTCGGACAGAATGCGCGTCGCAAGCTGTTCGGCGGACATTTCAAGGGAGAAGAACCCGACGATCGCGCCATCGACCGCCTTCTCCTCGCCGTTGGGCTGGATCTCCGAGCGATAGGCCTTGGCCACGCTGTAGGCGATGTTGGTGACGAGCGCCGTCTTGCCCATGGATGGACGGCCGGCGAGGATCACGAGGTCCGACGATTGCAGACCGCCGAGCTTGGCGTCGAGATCCGTCAACCCCGTCGAGATGCCGGACAGATGGCCGTCGCGCTCATAGGCGCTGTTGGCCATCTCGATCGCGTGGGCCAGAGCCGTGCCGAAGGCGAGGAAGCCCTGGCCGTATTTTCCTTTTTCGGCCAGCGCGTAGAGCCTGGATTCGACGTCGGCGATCTGGTCGTCGGGCGAATGATCGACCGGGCTGTCAAAGGCCGTGTTGACGAGATCCTCTCCGATCACGATCAGGTTGCGCCGGATCGCCAGATCGTAGACCGTCTGGCCGTAATCGTGCGCATTGATGACCGTCGTGGCACTCGCGGCCAACCGGCCGAGGTACTGCGGAACCGTCAGGTTCGGTGCGATCGGTTCGGCGTTCTCGAAGAACGTCTTGAGGGTGACCGGGTTGGCCGGCTTGCCGGCCTGGATGAGCTTGGTGGCCGTTTCATAGATCGAAGCGTGCAGCGGATCGAAGAAGTGGACCGGCTCCAGAAAGTCGGTCACGCGATCGAGCGCCTCGTTGTTGACCAGGATCGCTCCCAGCAGGGCCTGCTCGGCTTCGATGTTGTGCGGCACCTGCCGGAACGAAACGGGTTCGTCCGCGTTCGCGGCAGCGCGCAGCCTGTCGGTCGGAAGAAGGAGAGGTTCAGCCATGCCTCTCAGCTAACGCGAGTCCGCCCCGCACCGGCAGAGCCGAATCGCCGACGAACCGCCGTCAAGCACGCGCTATCCCATGTTTCCACAGCCGCCGCAGAGGCAACTCAAGCATCACGCAGCGTGGGCCGTGAGGCTGATCACGGCGCTTTCGAAGACACGCCGGCCGTCCGTACCGCCGAGCGCCGCTTCGTAGAGCCGCTCGGGATGCGGCATCATTCCGAGAATCCGGCCCGACGCGTCCGTAATGCCGGCGATGTTGCGCTGGGCGCCGTTCGGCGAGGCGGCGTCGTTGACCGTTCCGCTCTCGTCGCAATACCGGAAGGCCACGCGCCCTTCGCCCTCGAGCCGGTCGAGCGTCTCCGGATCGGCGAAATAGTTGCCCTCGGCGTGGGCGATGGGGACCTTGATGACCTCGCCCTTGCGATAGCAGCGCGAAAAGAACGTATCGTCCCGCTCCACCCGCAAATGCACGTCCTTACAGATGAACTTGAGCGAGCGGTTGCGCATCAGGACACCGGGCAGCAGGCCGGATTCGCACAGCACCTGGAAGCCGTTGCAGATGCCGAGAACCGGCGTGCCCGCCTTCGCCTTGGCGATGACGTCCTTCATGATCGGCGAATGCGCGGCCATGGCCCCGCAGCGCAGGTAATCGCCATAGGAAAATCCGCCCGGCAAGACGATCAGGTCCGAGGCCGGAACGCTCGCGTCCCCGTGCCAGACCATGGCCGGAGCAAAGCCGGTGATTCGCTCGATGGCGACCTTCACGTCACGGTCGCAGTTGGAACCCGGGAACACGATGACGGATGCTTTGATCATGGTCCGCTCCTGCAAGTGCCTTCTTCCAGGCTTTCGATCTCTTTGCCGCTGAACGTCGTCGCGCGCAAGTCGAGCGACTTTGACTTGATCACGGCGAGAAGCAGCATTTCGCCGCCGGAGAGCTTGTCGAAGGCCTTTGGCGCCGGCGACCACAATTCGATGTTCCCGTCCGCGGCAACCGACAAAGGGCAACCCTCCGCGCACGTCTTTGCTTCGCGCTGGCCGAGTGACCCCGTGTGCTTCTCGTCCACCGAGGCGATCCGCCACGCGCCCTTGGCGGGTCTGGAGGCCGCATCCTTCAACAGCAGCGTCAGTTTCAGAGCGCCCGTCGTGGCATTGGCCGCGTTTTCCTTCACGACGACCGATTTCGTCTGGCAGGTGATTTCGACTGGCCTGGCGGCTTCGAGTTTCAACGCGGTCCCGGCCTCGGGCGCCGGATCCTCCGCCCGGACGGGCGCGGCCGCGGCCAGCGCAACGAGCATGAGAACCGCTGGCGGTCGCCTCATGTCACGCCGGCAATGTAAAATAAACGATGAGGCCGGCGACGATCACCGGTGCAACGGCGAACATTGCAAACTTGGCGACCATGAAGGCCACGGCCCGGCGGGCATCCGGATCTTTCGGCTGCTTCTCCAGCAGGCCCCCGCTCATGGCACCAGATCGAAGGCGTAGTTCTCTATCACTGTGTTCGCCAGCAGTTCCTTGCACATCTGCTCGACGATGACCTTCGCCTTCGTCTGATCGGTTTCGTTGAGCTGAACCTCGATGAACTTGCCCTGCCGGACGTCGCCGACACCGCCGATGCCGAGACCGCGAACGGCGCCCTCGATGGCCTTTCCTTGCGGGTCGAGGACACCCTGCTTCAGGGTAATGCGGATCAAGGCTTTCATGTCGGTCTCCGGCAGGCAGCAGCAGGTTGCCGGTCCCTGGCCCTCAGGGGCCAGGGCTGCCGGAGGCCCGCTGCCGGACTCAGTTGGGCTTGCCCGTGGGGTTGGACGCAACGAGAACCGGCCCCGAGCCCTTTGGACGCGGGTTTTCCGTCAGCACGCCGAGACGGCGGGCGACTTCCTGATAGGCTTCGAGCACACCGCCCAGGTCGCGGCGGAACCGGTCCTTGTCGAGCTTGTCGCCCGACGTGATGTCCCACAGGCGGCAGCAGTCTGGGCTGATCTCGTCGGCCAGCACGATCCGCATCTGCTCGTTGTCCCACAGCCGGCCGAATTCGACCTTGAAGTCCACGAGCCGGATGCCGATGCCGAGAAACAGGCCGACCAGGAAGTCGTTGATGCGCAGCGCGAGCTGCATGATCTCGTCGATCTCCTGCGGCGTGGCCCAGCCGAACGCCGTGATGTGCTCTTCCGAGACCATCGGGTCGTTCAATGCATCGGCCTTGTAGTAGAACTCGATGATCGAGCGCGGCAGCGCCATGCCTTCTTCCAGACCCAGGCGCGTGGCAAGCGAACCGGCCGCGACATTGCGCACGACGACTTCGAGAGGTACGATCTCGACTTCGCGGATCAGCTGTTCGCGCATGTTGAGGCGCTTGATGAAATGCGTCGGCACGCCGATCTCGCCGAGCCGCGAGAAGATGTACTCGGAGATGCGATTGTTGAGCACGCCCTTGCCTTCGATGAGGGCATGCTTCTTCGCATTGAACGCGGTCGCGTCGTCCTTGAAGTGCTGGATCAGCGTGCCGGGCTCGGGGCCCTCGTAGAGCACCTTCGCCTTGCCTTCGTAGATTCGCCGCCGCCTGTTCATCGATCCTGGTCCTTTGACGATCACGCTCATGCTCACTCAACACGCCGGCAACAATGCGCCGCCGACTCCACTGCCCTTTGATCTTGCAGGACTATTCTGCGTCTTGTTGGGGTGGGGTTCGGCCGCGCTGGTATTCGAAAGCGACGAAGCGGACCCTAGCCGAACCGGGGGTAGGAAACAATCTTAACGACGCCGCACCGGCGCTCTTCCGGGTCCAATGGTTCACGTCATCCACAAGCCGTTGATTTGTCGAATGGGACCGGTTACGGAGCAAGCATAAGGGACGGCTGCAGGGCGACATGCAACCCGGGCTCGCCCCTGAACATTTAAAGAACACGCCCATCGGAGAGCTGGAATGACCACGTTCGACAAGCGCGAGAAGGCTTACGAAGACATGTTCGCCCGCGACAGCGAGCTTAAGTTCAAAGCCGAGTCGCGCCGCAACAAGGCGCTCGCGGAGTGGGCCGGCGGACTGATGGGGCTGACGGGGCCGGCGCTCGAAGACTACGTCAAGGAAGTGCGCAAGGCTGACCTTGCGGAAAAGGGCGATGACGACGTCTTCCGCAAAGTGCAAGCCGATCTGGCGGCGAAGGGCGTGCAGGTCTCCGACACCGACATTCGTCAGGTGATGCACGAGTCGCTCGCCAAGGCCGTCAACGATCTTCAGGCCTGATCGATCGGCCGAGGATCAGGCATCCGGCGTGCGCTTGGCCACCACCGGCGCCGCCGAGAGCCGCTGCAGAAAAATCCCGAATGCCAGCAGTCCGTCGGGCCAGGGTCCGTGGCCGCTGTCGACGTTGATGTGCCCGACATCGCCGCCCTCGATGACGGTTGCTCCCCAGGACCCTGCGAAGTCGCGCGCCCGTTGCAAGGAGCAATAAGGATCGTTCGCCGAAGCAACGACGATCGAAGGGAAGGGCAGAATGGCGCGCGGCACCGGAGCAAAGCCGGTCTCGGCGCCGGCACGGAACGTCTCACCCGCGGTCACCGGCCAGAGAACGGCATTGTCCACGTCGGCCGGCGCGACGAGGAATGCGCCGACGGGCGGGGCGGGAAGCCGGGCAAGTTTAGACCCGGCATGAGCCACCGCGATCGCGCCGAGGCTATGCGCGACAAGCACCACGGGCCGCACCGACTGCGCGGCGGCCTCGACGATGCGCGCCACCCATGCATCTCTTTCCGGCCGGATCCAGTCCTCCTGCTCCACGCGCCGCGCGGTCTTGAGGTTCTTCTCCCAGCGCGTCTGCCAGTGATCCGCGCCGGAACTCGACCAGCCCGGAACGATCAGAATGTCGGCTTCGGATGTTTTCATGGCCACGGGTTTACAGGGCGCCGGCCGCGCGCGGCAAGACCGCTCTAAGACTGCGCCCGCACGGCCATGGCCCGTTGATAGGCCGGCCGCGACCGGATGCGCTCGAGGTAGTCGCGCACGTTTCCATCCGGTATTGACCACTTGCTAACCAGCGCCCAACCCAGACAGTGGCCGAGGATGAGATCGGGCACCGTGAAGGTTGCGCCCATGACGTAGTCGTTGTGGCCCAAGCGCTCCGACAAGACCGCGACCGCCCGATCGAAGTCGTAGCGGCAGGCCCGCTTCACGTCGGCGACGCGGTACTCTTCGGGCAGTACGAACGTGTGCTTGGCCGCCACCCACAGCGGCCCCTCGAATTCATCGACGGCGAACTGCGTGAAGCTGTCCTGATGGGCGCGTTCGATGCTCGGCGCCTTGAAGGTCAACTGCCCGTGCTTGTCGGCGAGATACTGACAGATCGCCACGCTGTCGAAGATCGCGGCGTCGCCGTCCAGGAGGACCGGAACCTTACCCGACGGATTGAGCGCCCGCACGGCCGGATCGCGCGGCGGCCTCTTGTCGAGCGTATAAGCCTCGCCCAGTTCCTCCAGCATCCAGATCACGCGCAGGGTGCGTGTCTGCGGTGTCCCAATCACGGTATACATGGCCCGGCGCCCGCCCTCTCAGCCCTTGCCGAAGACGCGATCGAAGATCGTATCGACGTGCTTGAAGTGATAGCCGAGGTCGAACATGGCCTCCAGGTCCTTGGCCGGGACCTTCGCTGTCACCTCCCGATCCGACCTCAATTCGGTCAGGAAGTCCTTGCCTTCCTCCCAGGTCTTCATGGCGTTCCGCTGCACCATGGCATAAGCGTCTTCGCGCGAAACACCGGCCTGCGTGAGCGCCAGCAGCACGCGCTGGGAGTTGTGAAGTCCGCCGAGCCTGTCGAGGTTCTTCTTCATGTTCTCAGGGTAGATGACGAGTTTCTCGATGACGCCGGCCAGCCGGTTGAGCGCGAAATCGAGCGTCACCGTCGCGTCGGGCCCGATCATGCGTTCCACCGACGAGTGCGAAATATCCCGCTCGTGCCACAACGCCACGTTCTCCATGGCCGGCACCGCATAGCCGCGCACGATGCGCGCAAGGCCGGTCAGGTTTTCCGCCAGCACCGGGTTGCGCTTGTGCGGCATGGCCGACGAACCCTTCTGACCCGGCGAGAAATACTCCTCCGCCTCCAGCACTTCGGTGCGCTGCAGATGCCGGACCTCCGTGGCCAGCCGCTCGACCGATGAGGCGACCACGCCGAGCGTCGCGAAATACATCGCATGACGGTCACGCGGGACGACCTGGGTGGACACCGGCTCCGGCTTCAGCCCCATCCGCTCGGCGACGAACGCTTCGACCCTCGGGTCGATGTTGGCGAAGGTGCCGACCGCGCCGGAGATGGCGCACGTCCGCACGTCCTCCCGCGCCGCGACGAGCCGATCACGCGCCCGCTCGAATTCCGCGTAGGCACACGCAAGCTTCAATCCGAACGTCGTGGGCTCGGCGTGGATGCCGTGGCTGCGCCCGATGGTCGGCGTCAGGCGGTGTTCGAAGGCGCGCAGCTTCAACGCCTCCAGCAACCGGTCCACATCGGCGATGAGAATGTCGGCCGCGCGCACCAACTGCACGTTGAGCGTCGTGTCGAGCACGTCGGACGACGTCATGCCCTGGTGGACAAAGCGCGCCTCCGGTCCGACGATCTCGGCCAGATGGGTCAGGAACGCGATCACGTCGTGTTTCGTCACCTGTTCGATGGCGTCGATGCGCGCAACCTCGAAGCGGGCTTGCGACCCCTTCTTCCAGATCACGTCCGCGGCATCCTTCGGGATGATGCCGAGGTTGGCCATGGCCGTGGCGGCGTGGCTCTCGATCTCGAACCAGATGCGAAAGCGCGTCTCCGGTTCCCAGATACGAACCATCTCGGGCCGGGAGTAGCGGGGGATCATGAGGTCCTCGTCAGGGTCTTTATGGTCTTGGCGCCGCGACCGCGGCGCCCCGGTGGGCTCTATCCGCACGGCCTATCACCGCCGTTCCCCGCCAGCAATGTGGCCGGTCGGCCAAGCGAGCCGCCTGCGAATCGCCCGTGCTCGTCGCGGCGATCGGGAGCCACGGCGCGCCCGTCCCCGCTTCTCTCCGGCTGCGACAATTCTCCTCTGATCGGCGATGCGCGTCGCGCCCCGACCCTCGCTGGACCCATCTGTATCCGGCCCTGCGGTTCAACCGCTGCCGTTAAGTGCCGACCCCGCTTTCCAAAATTGCCGGCCTTCGCAAGCCCGCTCCGCAGCCGGGCTTAGTCTCTGGAATTGCGAACATTATCGTTGGCCAGTGGTTCCCCGCCCCGCCCGCCCCGGGCAGACCTGGAAACATGCCCCGGTCGAGCCATATTTCGGTGAAGGATCGCGCCCCGTCGCGGCAGGTCGTTCACCTCCGCTTCAGATTCGATGTTGAAAATAGGTCACGGCCTTAACGGAGTTGTAGCCAGCCACTTGCCAGCAATGGGCGTCGCAGCAACTCTACTATCAGTCGCATGCGTAACAGCACCCGATCAGGGTCCGGATTTAGACAATGACGGCAGCGCCGGGTACCAGCCCGAGCCAGCCCCGATGGAACCGACGAGACTGAATGATGTCTGAACAGATGCAGAGCGAGATCGCCGAACTCAATTCGCGGTTCGATGAGATGGATGACCCTCGCGCCCAGTACGCACTTTTGAAAGACCGCATCAACGCCTATCGCTCCCGCGGATTATCGGTTCCAGAGGCGCTGCAGCGCATGGAACGGGTACTCTGGCAGGAGTGCCTTTCGGAATCCCAGGGCCGCTGACGCGGCCCGGACCGGCTGCGGCGGCTTCACTCTCTCACGGGTTCCGCCCGGCTTTGTTGGCCCACCGGCCGTCGACAAGCGGCACGGCTCTGAAGGCCGGAATACGCGCGTCGCCGCGATCATCAAAAATCGGACCGTTGGCGAGCGCCCGCGCCGCATCGCCGGTAGCACGGGCCGCCAGCCACGCCCGAACCGCGTCCTCCGCCGCGCGCTCCAGGTCAGTTCCGTCGAGTCCGCCTGAACCGGCTGCCGGCACCATCACTTTCACGGGCGGCTGCGAAATGCCCGATGCCGCATCGGCCGCCGCGGCGAAGTCTTCGGTCGCGTTGGCATCGGAGGCAACGACCGGTCCCTTGAATCCTGCCTGGCTGAGCCCCCGCAGCACCACGGCGGCTTCCGGCGGATAACCCGCGAAAAAGATCGCGTCCGGCGGCGACAGCTTCAGCTTGGCCAGATCCGGACCATAGTCGCGCCGGCCAGCGACGATGGGAATAAC
>JALOTA010000062.1 GCA_025458125.1 Hyphomicrobium sp. | reverse complement strand
CTTCTTCGGCCAATAGAGACGCATGACGATGTAGGCGGGTCCATCCGGTGCCGGAAGCCAGTTGGCCGCCTTGTCGCCGTCCGGCTTGTCCTTCTGGATGTAGAGCGTCAGCGATCCGTCGGGCCCGAGTTTCAGTTCCGGCATCATCGGCGAGTTGATGAGATACCGGTCGATCGGGTTCTTGATCAGAAGCTGCGTTTTGCCGTCGTACATCGTCACCGACCAGAACGCATTGACCGGCGGCAGCTGTCCCGCCGGGAACGTCAGTGTGTAGTTGGTGTTCGAGGTGTCCAGCGGCTTGCCCGTCACGTCGATTTTCGCCATCGGATACATGGCCTCGACCGCGTCGTTGCCGAAGATGCCGGCCTGCGCCGCCGTTGCGCGCAGCAACCAGTTGCCGCTGAAGAACGCCTCGTCGCCGAACGCCGAGCCGACGCGCCATCCGTTGACGTTCTTGCCGAAGTTCTTGACCGAGTCATCGACCTTCGTCTTGCCCTGCTTCATCCCGATCAGGACTTCGGCCTTATCCACCAGAGTGCTGTCTTTGAAATTGTATGCCGTGCCGGGGCCGATGCCGATCTTCGCCAGCTGATCGCGAATGTCCTTGTCGAACTTCGAGACCGGAATGAGCTTCAAGACGAAGTCGAGGTATTCGAAGAACTCCGTCTTGACGAGGTCCTTTTCGAACTTCGGGAAATCCAGCGCCGGGGCGGGCGGGGGCGGCGGCTGTTTCAGGAAGCTGGACAGCGTCTCGCCGATGTACTGGGCTTGAAGGGCTTTGACGTTGTCGATGTCGGCCGCGTTGAAAAGCTGCGTGCGGATCAGGCCGAGCGCAATATCCGTTGTCGAGCGGAACACCTTCTTGATGCCGGGTGGCGTCGGTCCGTTCCACGACGGCGAGACGATCATGTAGCTTCCCGCCTCATGACCGGTTGCTCGCGACCCGACATAACCGAAGTTATACGTGTTGAGGTCCGTCAACTGCAGCGAATAGTAGCGCTTGGGATCGAACGCCGGGAAAGAGAACACGTAGGGTTCCGCGCGCAGATCCATCCACACGAAGGAGTAGGGCGTGTCGCTGTTGGGCGTCACGACCGCCGTGTCCTTGTAGGTGAAGACGCGCGATTCATTGATCAGCTTGTTCAGCGGTCCCTTATACTGATCGGACGTCTTGTCGATCGCGAACTCGTAGAGCGCGCCGTATGCCATGATGAGCGGCAGCCCGTAGACGAAACCCGATTCCGCGATGTCCTTTGCCTTGAAGAACCCCGGCTTGTCGTCCGCCGTTGCGGCCAGGGGAGACACATAAAGAGAGAGCGATGCGAGTGCCGTCGAACGCAGAAACTCACGCTTCGTGATCATGAGAGGCTCCAGCTTAAATTCTCAAATTCGAATAACCGTGCGATCCAAGCACAACCCGGAATTCGGAACAACGCAGCCTGTATGACAGTGGCCGGCCCGGCCGCAGGGCGGCTGGTATTTCTATCCATTTTCAGACAGCCGGACCTTGCCGGCCCGAGACGCGCGAACGGCGGAGCGCTAAGCGGGGGTCAGGGTGGGCTTAGACTGACTTTTGTTCACGGCGTGTCCGGCCGCCGGCGTGGCAGCCGGACGCCGCGACTGTGCGTGCGTGCTTTCGCGGTCCGGCTAGGCTTTGAGCGGGAAATAGCGCCGGAACAGCGCGATGGTCGCCGGCAGAATGATGAGCTGTCCGACAAGCGACGCGGCAAGGCAGATCCCGGCCAATTGTCCGAACAGGCGCAAGGACGGCAGGTGCGACAGCATCGTGACGCCCAACCCCAGCGCCAGCACGATGGTCGTGAGGACGACGGCCGGGCCGATGTGATGGGCGGTCGCCATCAGCGCCTGATGGGCCGAATCCGGGCCGGGACCGATGCGGGTTTCCTCCAGCCGGAAGCGGTTCAGGAAGTGAATGGTGCTGTCGATCGCCAGCGAGAAGGCGACCGTCAGCGCCATGATGGAGGCGAACTGCATCCCCTGCCCCGTCGCCCACAAAAGCGCGCCGGTCGCGAAGATCGGGAACAGCGACGGCAAGGCGCTCGACACGCCCGCCATGACCGATCGGAGCGCGATGCCGAGGAAGACGAAGATCACGAAGATGTCGCCGACGAGACCCCAGTTCATTTCACTGATCAGCTTGGCGGAGTTGCGCGCGGCGATGGCGGGGAGCCCCGTGACGCTGATCTCGAAGGCCGGGTTCTCCTTGCGCAGCGGTTCCAGCGCGTCGTCGATCTTCTGCACGATCGGCAGGATCTGGCTGGCGTCGATGTCGGGCAGGCGCGCCGTCACCAGCACGGCGCTCTCGTCCTCGTCGATGAACCGCCGCGTCAGATGCTTGGGCAGGATGTCGACGTAGCTCTTGATGGTTTCGACGCGCGCATCGCCGGCTTCCGCGAGCCAGCGGCGAAGGCTTTCCAGCGACCAGACATTGCCGAGGCCCGCCTCCTTTTCCAGGATCTCGTGGGCGCGCGCGATGACCGCCAGCGTCGCCACGTCGTAGAGGCCGATGCCGGGCTCGGCGTCGGTCCCCTTCTTCCACTGGATCATGACGTGGACAGGGTTGGCGCCGGTGAGTTTCTGGTCGAGCTTGGCCGTGGCGGCGAGCGCCTGTTCCTTGTCGGGCACCTGGTCGGCGAGCCGGTACATGGGCGTCAGCTGCGCATAGGCCCAGCCCGTGAAGCCGACAGCGCCGATGCCGATCATGACGAACAGCAGCGGCCAGGAAATCACGAACCCGATGATACGTTCCGTCATCCGCTGCAGGAAGCCGACGCCGCCCGTGTCGTGCTCCTTGATGTCGGGAATCGTGGTCGCTTCCGGACGGATCAGCAGCGCAGCCAGCGTCGGCACGACGACCGCGACGGCGATGTAGGAGATCGCAACGGCCAGCAGCGCCGCCTGACCAAAGGTGCGGATCAGCGCGCTGTCGGCGAGCTGGAAGGAAAGCAGCGCGAGCCCGGCGTTCATCGCCGTCAGCAGGCAGGCGGGCGCCACATCGCGCACCGCGTTCCTTGCCGCCTCGATGCGCGGCACGCCGGCGAGGATATCGCGGCGGATCGCGAAGACGAGATGCATGCTGTCGGAAAAGCCCGACACGAGGATCAGCGGCGTGATGACGTTGACGAAGAGGTTGAGCCGGTAGTCGAGACCGCCCAGCACGCCAAGCGTCCAAAGGATGGCGATGGCAGGCCCCATCACCGCGATCAGCGTCAGCGAGAGACGCCGGAAGAACAGGAACGCGACCGCAAGTCCGGCCAGAAAGCCAAGGCCGTTGTAGATGAGGCGGTCGCGCTCCACGGCGTTGCGGATTTCGAGCTGCATCACGGGGGCGCCGGTCAGCTTGGCCGTGAGCCCGGTCCCTTGAAGTTCCTTGTCGACCACCTCCTGAATGCCGCCGATGACGGTGCGCGCCGTCAGTTGCTCCACGGCCTTTCGGTCGAGCGCGATCACGATCAGCGCCAACTCGCCGTCTTCGGAGACGAACTTGCCCTTGACGATGTCATTCGATTTCAGCTCCGCGATCATCGCGTCGAAGGCGGGGCCTTCTTCGGGAATCTCGTCAGGCACCACGGGTGCGGCGTAACCTGTCGCATCGGGCTTGGCGCGCGCCGACAGCATCGACACGAGGCCGCCGACACCGTCGGTCAGTTGCAGTTCCACGACGGCGTTCTGCAGCGCCTTCAGCCCGTCGCGGGTCAGCAGGTTCTTGCCGTCGACCGCAATCAGGACGTCGTATTCGCTGGAGGGGAACCGGCGATCGATTTCCTCGTACTGCCGGAATTCCTTAGTATCGGTGCGGAACAGTTCGGCGAGGCTGTCGTCGACGCGCAGGTTCATGACGCCGTAGACGGCGAGCGCGGTCAGCACGGCGATGAGCACCGCCGAGAGGTAGGGCGCCCTTAGCGCCACGAGGCCAAGTTTGTCGATGCCGAAAGTAAACAGAAACGAGCGGCGCGGCGCGTCCCCGGGTTCCATGTCGAATTTTCCCCCTCCGGGACTGCCCGGGTCTTGTCCGCCCGTCCAGCCCCCCGGGGCGCACCCTAACCGCTTCGCCGCTGAACGCCAAAGGCTTCGCGGCATCCGGTATCGGCACGTCCGGGCGATCGTCTGGCAGGACCTGCCGCGGGCTGGCGCTTGAGCAGCCAACTCATTCAACTTAAATGCCGAAGCGCCTTTGGCCGGGTTCAGGAGCAGGCCAGGGGGCGGTGCGGAAAAGAGGCCGTGATGGTGGAAAAGACGCTCGATGCGCGGGGGCTGCGCTGCCCGCTGCCCATCCTGAAGGCGCGAAAAGCGATTCTCGAGGTGTCCGTCGGCGGCACGCTCGAGGTCCTGGCCACCGACCCAGGATCGCGGGAGGACTTTCGCGTTTTCTCCCAGACCACGGGCCACGCGCTCGTCTCCGAACGCGAGGAGAAAGGCGAGTTCGTGTTCGTGGTTCGCCGGACCCGCTGATGGCGGACGGTTCGTTGCCGGCCGCTTGACACCCCGGCGCCTCGTCTCCATAACGGCGCCTCTCGCGGAGGCCAACTTTCTTAGGCCTCGCGTCGGTAATCGGACGTGCGCGCATGGCGCGCGCAGCCGGGCGGTTAGCTCAGCGGTAGAGCACACCCTTCACACGGGTGGGGTCGCAGGTTCAATCCCTGCACCGCCCACCATTCTTCGAGAGAAGCGGAACGGCACGGCTCGGACCGCGGTGAGGATGGACCGGGCCCACACGCGCCATTCAGGCGACGCTCGCCTCGGCGAATGGTGCCTCGGGCGCGTCGCGCAGCATGCCGTCGAAATACGCAATCGTGGATATCAAGCCCTGCTCGAGTTGCGTCGAGGGGACCCACCCGAGCGTTGCGATCGCCTGGCTGATGTCGGGCTTTCTCTGTCGTGGATCGTTGGCCGGGAGCGGCTTGTACTCGATGCGCGCGCGGGAGCCGGTCAGGTCGATGATCTTCTCGGCGAGCTGACGGATCGTGAATTCGAACGGGTTGCCGAGGTTCACCGGGCCGGTAATTGCATCCGAGGTACTCATCATCCGAACCATTCCGTCCAGCAAGTCGGAATAATAGCAGAACGAGCGCGTCTGGCTTCCGTCGCCGTAAATCGTGATCGGCCGGCCGAGCAGCGCCTGCACGATGAAGTTGGAAACGACCCGGCCGTCGTTGGGATGCATCCTGGGGCCGTACGTGTTGAAGATGCGGATGACCTTTATCCTCACCGCATGCTGCCTGTGGTAGTCAAAGAACAGCGTCTCCGCGCAGCGCTTGCCTTCGTCGTAGCAGGACCGCGGCCCGACGGGGTTGACGTGTCCCCAGTAGTCCTCCGTCTGGGGATGGACCTGCGGATCGCCATAGACCTCGGAGGTGGACGCCTGGAGGATCTTGGCCCTGACGCGCTTGGCGAGTCCAAGCATGTTGATTGCGCCGTGAACCGAGGTCTTCGTCGTCTGGACGGGATCGTACTGGTAATGAACGGGAGAAGCGGGGCAAGCCAGATTGTAGATCTCATCGACTTCGACAAAGAGGGGGAAAGTGATGTCATGACGCTGCAGTTCGAACGAAGGGTGGTCCAAGAGGTGAGCCACGTTGCTGCGGCGGCCGGTAAAGAAGTTATCGACGCACAGAACCTCGCACCCGTCGGCGATGAGGCGTTCGCACAAGTGGCTTCCAAGAAACCCCGCACCCCCCGTCACCAGAACCCGCTTCTGCTGGCCTACGTTCTTCGTCATCAATTCATTTCCCGCGCGCCCGCAAGAGCATTTGCCGTTACGGCTCCCTCAGGCTTTCGTTCAATCCGCGGCGCAAGGGATCGAACAGCAGGCCGAGTACAGACCGTGTCTTCAATTTCACATCCGCGACGATCGTCATTCCTGGAGCAACCTTGATAGGGGCTGGAGCTTGTGCCGGACTGAAGGCGTCGAGATCGATGCGGATACGATGCAGCGCCTCGCCGCCCAGCCGCGCCCGGTTCGGCGTCTGTAGCGCGGTTTTCTCGGCGCCCACCTGTGGGGAATAGGTTGTTTCACTGATCCAGTTGAGCCGGCCCTTGAGCGTTCCGAATCTTTGATATGGCAGAGCGTCGACCTTGATCGTTACTTCGTCGCCGATCCGTGTCAGACCGACGTGCTGCGCCTTCAGGTAGGCTTCGGCCATGAGCTTTCGATTAGTTGGCATGATGGTGACGAGCGCTTCGGCCTCGCGAACGATGGAGCCCTCCGAGACAGCGGCCGTTTCAGAGATCACACCGTCGTTTGTGGCCCGCAATTCCACGAGAGCGTTGCGCCGCTGCGACTTGCCGACCTCTTCGGAGACTCGGGTCAGTTCTTCCTTGACGCGCGCCAGTTCCTCCAGGATATCGCGGCGCCACTCCTCGATATAGGTTTGCCGTTCGGCCTCGCGCGCGGCGGCGGCGTGATGAAGCTGGTTGGCCCTGGCGGTTGCTTCCGCAATCTCCTTCTCCGTCTTGAGGCGCAGGTTCTGGGCATCCAGAAGCATCAGACGGGAACCTACCTTCGCCCGGTAGAGGCCCTCGCGCATCGCCTCGACCTCGCCGGCGATGGCGCGCTGCTGAGCGAGATAGTCCAGATTTGTTCTCTGCGACGCGGCCGCCTTGTGCAGGCTCGCGATATCTTCATCGAACCAACGCAGCTTTGCCTGGAAGGCACCTTGCCTTTCCTTGAATATCCGGGCCTGCAGCACATCGTATTCGCCGCCATCGCGGGGTTCGAACTCCAATGCCGATGCTTCAGCGGACAGCCGGTTCGACAGACTCGCCAGGTAGTGCTGCCGCTGGCTCACGGCGTTCAGGTCGGCGCGTGCGAAAGTGGGATCGAGCGTGACGATCACGTCCCCTTTCCTCACTGCATCGCCCGGCTTGGCGTGAATGCTTCTAACGATCGAGCGCTCCATCGCCTGCAATGTTTCGGGAGACCCCGCCATAACGATTTCGCCGGTCCCACTTGCGACGACATCGATTTCGATTATCGCACTGACGCCGAGTACGGCGAGAAGCATGGCGGCCGCGACGCTTCCGGTGCGGACGAGCCACCGGTTCGGCTCTTCGTCCTCGATCTCGGCAACCGGAGAGCCGAACATGTCCGCGACGGTATCGGCCGGCTGCAATTGAGGGCCGCCAAGAAGGCCGGCCCGCTGCCCGAGCCAAGCGGATATTCGAGCCCTCAGGCGGATGAGCAGGTCCGTCATGCCATGAGCCGCTGTCGGGAAGTGAGTTCGCCCGCAGAGACCCTGGTCTGCTGGGCCCACATGGCCGCGTAGGGCGCACATCTGTCGAGGAGTTGCTCATGCTGGGCAAAATCGAGAACGCGGCCGTGTTCGAGTACAAGAATGGCATCGGCGTCGACGAGGGACGACAGCCGGTGGGAAACCATCAGAATGGTTCTGCCCTTGGCGATCTCCGTCAGGTTTCTCTGGACGATGGCTTCACTCTCCGGGTCGAGCGCGCTCGTCGCCTCGTCGAAAATGAGAAGACGCGGTTTGGTGATGAGGGCCCGCGCTATCGAAAGCCGCTGGCGCTGTCCGCCGGACAGGTTCGCTGCACCTTCCTCCAGAAACGTATTGTATCCCTCCGGCAGGCGTTCGATGAATTCATCCGCGCCTGCGAGCCGGGCCGCGGTCATGATGTCTTCCGATCGGCTGTCGGGCTTCGCGGCCTTGATGTTTTCCGCAATCGTTCCGCGAAACAGGAAACTTTCCTGAAGAACCACGCCCATGCTGCGCCGCAAATGCCGAAGATCGATATGGCGCATGTCCACGCCGTCGAAGCGGATGAACCCCTGGTCGATGCCGTGGATTCCCTGGATCAGCCTCGTGATCGTCGTCTTGCCCGAGCCGGAGCGTCCCACGATACCGATGAATTGCCCTTCGAGTATCTGGAAAGAAAGGTTGTCGAGCGCAGGAGCGGCAGCGCCAGGGTAGCGAAACGTCACGCGATCGAATTCCACCTGCCCGGTCAAGACGGGGCGAAGGGCGTGCGGGCGTCTGTCCAACTCCCTGGGGTGGTTCATGATGGTGCCGAGCATTTTAATCGAAAGCGC
Source organism: Hyphomicrobium sp. (assembly GCA_025458125.1). Classification (GTDB taxonomy): domain Bacteria; phylum Pseudomonadota; class Alphaproteobacteria; order Rhizobiales; family Hyphomicrobiaceae; genus JAGVSR01. Next base: position 32,845 of record JALOTA010000062.1, on the reverse strand, counting down.
GGTCTCCTGGTACTCGTTGACCAGGGTGACCATCTGAACGAGCGGTCCGCTGACCCGTCCGGAAATCATTGTGAAAGCGACCAGCGCCCCGATCGTCATGCCGCCATCGAACACGGTCACTGCGCCCAAACCGATCACCACCGCCTGCATGAGCTTTTCAAGGGCCGTTGTTGTGACGTTGGAAATCGCAGCAATGCGGCCGACGGCCGCGTGCTTGCGCACCGAGACCAAGACCTTCGTGTCCCAGCTTCGCTGCTGGACGTCTTCGGCACTGAGGGACTTGATCGTGCGCATCCCCTGCATCGTTTCGACAAGATGCGCCTGTCTTGCGCCCTCTGCCCGGTACAGTTGATCAAGATGGTAGCGGAAGGCAGGAATCAGAAAGCCGATGACGCCGGCGATAGCCATCGAGAATGCGAAGACGACGGCCGTCAGCTTGACACTATAGATGAGTAGCAAGGCAATCAGGACCGGGAGGAAGGCGGCATCGAGAGCCGTCTGGAACAGCCGCCCGGTGAGAAAGTTTCGCACCTTCTCTGTCTGTTGCATGTTGCGGGCGACGATCCCGGACGGCGTGCGTTCGAAGAAGGGCAACGGCAGTCCCAACAAGTGGCTGTAGGTCTTCGACGCCAATTGTGCGTCGATTTTATTGGTGGCAAACAGCATCAGGTACTGGCGGGTGAAGTTGAAGATGGCTTCGAACGCCGTCGCGACTGCAAAAACGAAGAGGATGAAGTAAAGCGTATTGTAAGCCTGATACGGAACGGCCTTGTCGATCACCACATGAAGAAGCAGCGGCGTGGCGAAAGACACGATGTTTGCCATCAAGGCGGCAATGGCGACGTTGCGGAAGTACTTCTTGTGTTTGGCAAACTCCGGCAGGAACCAGCGGAAGCCGAACGGCTGGCCGGGTCCGGCCTGGACATTTGCCCGTCGGCACATGATCAGGCAGCCCGACCATTCGGTCAGGAACTGGTTTCTCAGAATGAGGCTCGGCCCGGATTGCTCCGTCTCCGGGTCCAGGATGACCAGGGCCTGCGCCCCGTCCCCCAGTGTGACGATGCGCACCACCACAACCCAGTGGCCTGTCGACCTAATCGCCACGAACGGAAGTTCGTGGGTGCTTTTCTCGAGTGCCGGCCAGTCGCAGTTCTGCTTGACCTTGACCGCGAGCCCCGCGCTCTTCAGAACATCGACCGTGGAGCCAAGAATATCGCCGGCGTTGCCCGCCGCCAGATGCAACGGTTCGAGTCCGCAGCCATGGTGCACCGAGAGCAGGAAGGCACATCTAAGCGCTGTATGATGCGGCGGCATTCGCCGGTGACGTGACATGCCCGTCACCCTTCGCGGACTGCGCTGCGCAAAGCGGCCCCCGTCATGCGGCAGTAGCGGTTGCGGGACCTTTCAGTGCAGCCAGGTAGGCTTCAGCCAGACCCGATCCGGACCGTGCGTCGAGGCGCGCCAGATAGTGCATGCATACGTCATACGAGCCATAGCAATCATGCAGGATCGATGCTGTGGCCAGTAGCTTCCGGTCGTCCATTGCATCAAGCCTCTCGAAGTCGCGGATGAAGACTGCGTCCGCCCATACGAGTTGGCTCAGCCCCTGATAGGGATTACTGCTCAAATGCAGCGGGGCGATCATTCGGCTCACCGTGTGGGCGAACTTGTGCAGCGTGAAGCCATGCCTGCGCAGAAACATGTCGACATCCGAAAACAGCGGCTGTTCGTGATACAGGCGCAGGAACTCCACTTCGACGTGGATCACGCAGGCTTCGCGCAACCGCTCGCCGGCATGGCGGAGGATCAGCAGCTCTGCGCCCTGAACATCGAGCTTGAGATAATCGACATCTTGCGTTTCCGGCATCTCGCCCAGACGGCGTGTCTCGACCGGAACCCTTCTGATCACGCGGCCCCACTCAGGGAACCCGGGCAACAACTGAAGAATCGGCAGATTAGGCTCCAGCAGCGACGTCATTCCCGGCGCCGCGCAAATCTTGAGTTCATGCGTCCGGCCGTCGCCCAACGCGAATGGCAGATAGTGTTCGTTCGGCCTCTTGGCTTCCTGAAGCTCCTGCCATGCCTGCGGATCGGGTTCGAAGCCGATCACCTCTGCGTCGGTCGACTCAAGCAAGGCGGCATAGGGCGGAGCGCCGTCTATGGCACTGGCGCCGATGTCCACGATCTTCAACCGGGGGCGAATACCGAGGCAGTCACTGAGAGGTGTATTGGTCACGTTATCTCTTCTCAATCGAAGGATTTCAGATTGAATAGGAAGGTTCCACGGGACGTGCAGGATCGCGGTCGGCGACCGCATTCCTTCTGTGCAAACCTGCCGTCTCCGGTGAAAAAAGTTCGAGGGAAGCTGCGCGGCATCCGCGGTACGCGAGCGCGGTTCTGTACTGCGCGATCAATTCGTCGAGAGGGGTATCACCCTTGCTGCGATCAAGCCCGACCGCAACCTGGAGCAATGAATCGACGTGGGAAAGCTCCGGCAGCGGCAACTCGTTGCGAAGTGCGTCATCGCGCATACCGGCATAGAGCTGCTCGAGATCACGGACCAGCGCGGGCGTATCGAAGAGCACGCATCCATCCCGGTTGCGCAAAAGGCGCTGCCTCGCTTCGGCATGAGCCGACGGGTCATTGGCGAGGCGCACGGCCTTGGCGATATACTGCTCTCGCGTTTGGCTGATGAAATCCGGCAATCCAACCGCTGCTACGAGGCTCGCGCAAACCCGGGCAGCGAACGAACTGCCGATGCGGGTCAATACAGGCACGCCCATCCAGAGGGCGTCGGAGGCCGTCGTGTGGGCGCCATAAGGGAAGGTGTCGAGAAAGAGGTCGGCCAGGGCAAAGCGGGCCAAGTGCTCGGCGTTCGGCATGCGTGGTGCGAAGATCAACCTGCCGGGCGCGACGCCGGCTTCGCAGGCAAGCGATCTCAGCTTTTCATCCGTGCGCGACTGACCGGACAGGAGCCAGAGGACGCTGCCCGGCGTCTGATCCAGAATTTCCATCCAATCCGAAAACACATCCGGCTTGAATTTCTGAGATGAGTTGAAGCAGCAAAAGACGAAGCCGTCCTTGGGAAGCCCCGCTTGCCCGCGCGTGGGCCGCACAGGATTGACCGTCCGGTTCCGGTCGTTGGGCTGGTAACAACGCAGCCGGAACACGCGCTCACTGTAGAAGCGCTCGGCGCCTTCAGGAATGATCACCGGATCGGCAATGATGTAGTTGTGATGCGGGCTGCCCATCGTCCCTGGGAAGCCCAGCCAGTTCACGATGACCGGCGCGGGACGAGCCGCTACCACCTTGAGGCGCGCATCCTTCGTATATCCGTTCAGATCGATCAGAATACCGATCTTATCCTCGCGAATACGCGTTGCAATATCGTCGTCGCTGAAACACGAGACATCCAGCCAGTGATCGCACGATGCCCGGAACCTCGCCTGCACCAGATCCGATGTCTTTACTCCGCAATAGTAGGCGTACACCTCGACGTTACGGCGATCGTGCAGCTCGAAGACCTCACTCATGAGAAAGCCGACTGCATGCTCCCTAAGATCGGAGGACAGGTAGCCGACGCGTAGAGGCCCGGTTCGCGATAGGGAGAGGGGCTCCGTGTGCGGTTGCACCGAACACCGATGTGCGATGTCCTGCCAATAGTAGTTGTAGGCGTTGGCCAGCTGGAAGATCGGATCGTCACATTCGACGGCCAGCGACAGCGGCGAGATGGCGGACCAGGCGTCGCGAAGATCGAGGCCGGCCACGGGTTCGACCGCCGGCCATTTGCATTGCGCCTGGCGAAGCGCAATCCAGTGCTGGATGACATCGCGCTGGCGTGGATCGAGATCGAGGCTGCGCACCAGAACGTCTTCCGCGTCTGCCTCGAGCCTTGCCGTCTCGAAGACCCGAGCGACTTGTTTCAAGGCGGCGATCTTGTAGCCGAGCGCGGGGCCGGTTAACGCGGGGACCAGATTCGCGGCCCGAAGCCAGACTTCGATAGCAGCCTTCAGATCGCCGTTCCGCTCATGAGCGTTTCCCAGGTTGATGTACGAAGGCGGAAAATCTGGATCGTGCTCGATTGCCTTCTCGAAAGCGGCGATAGCGTCGGCAAAGCGCCGGTCCTCGAGACAGAGAGTGCCCAGATTGAAGCAAACCGCATGAAGCAACGGCGCTTGTGGGTTCGCAGCGATCCAGGCTCTGTAGAGATCATAGGCTGCCTCGCGATTGCCCAGCGTTAGCGCTGCCTGGACCTCTTCCAAGAGAGACGTGATTTCAGAAGGTCTGGTGGCAGGTTGGACGGTTGGCGCCGGCATGCGATGTCTCATGTGGAAAAGAATCAGGACCTCAGTCCCGAACCGACAGTCGGGGACGATCCTTGCGCGACGGTGGAGATGTTTTCCGGCTGGCAGCGCGGTTGTGTGTGTGCAGGGCCAAGCGCCAACGGCACCTGCGCTTCGGTGCCGTTCATAGGAGCAGCGACGTCAATAAATCCGGCGCGTTCGTCGTCGACGTGGCGCTCCGATGATGGCTCCCAGACAGCGGGGCCATCATCGCGACAAGCGACCGTTTAGTCAGCGGCGACGCGAAGTCGCCTTAGACGAACAATGCGTTCACCTGATTGGTCGACATGGCACCGATCTGGGTCGTTGTGAATGCGGCCACCTGTGTATCGGTCAGAGCCTGAACGTTGGTGGTCGTAAGCACTCCGATCTGCGTCGTTGTCAGGGCTGCAATTTGCGTGGAGACCAGCCCCGTCATCTGAGTTGTCGTCAATGCGCCAATGATCGTCGTCGTCAGCCCTGCAAACTGGGCGCTGCTCAACGAGCCCACGTGCAACGAGCCGAGGCCGGGCAGCTGAGTGGTCGTGAGGGCCGCAAGATCGGTCACCTCCAAGCCGCCGATCTGCGTCGTAGAAAGTGCTGCCAGCTGGGTGGATAGCAGGCCGACGAATTGGGTCGTCGTCAGAGCAGCCAGATCCGACGTTTCAAATCCTTTGACCTGCGCCGTCGTCAGGGCGCCGAGCTGCGTCGTCGTGAGCGCCCCGACCTGAGTCGTCGTCAGGGCCGCGACCTGCGAGGACAGGAGGATCTGCGTCGAGGCGAGCGCGCCGAGCTGGGTGGACTTCAAGCCGCCCAACTGCGTCGTCGTCAGGGCCGCGAGGTCCGTCGTCTCAAAGCCCTTGACCTGCGCCGTGCTCAAGGCCCCGATCTGCGTCGTCGTCAGGCCGCCGACCTGGGTCGTGGACAAGGCGCCCAACTGCGTCGAGGCCAGACCCGTCAGCTGCGTCGTCGTCAACGCCCCGGCCTGGGTCGAGGTCAGACCCGCGATCTGCGTCGTCGTCAGAGCGCCGACCTGGGTCGACTTCAAGCCGCCCAACTGCGTCGTCGTCAATGCGCCGACATCCGTCGATTCCAATCCCCGCACCTGCGTCGTCGTCAGCGCGCCCAGCTGCGTCGAGGTCAGGCCGCCGATCTGCGTCGTCGTGAACGCCGCCGCAAGATCCGTCGTCTCGAAGCCCGTCACCTGCGCCGTCGTCAGGGCGCCGAGCTGCGTCGTCGTGAGCGCCCCGACCTGCGTCGTCGTCAGGGCGCCAATCTGTGTCGCAGCAAGACCGGCGAGCTGGGTGGTTCCCATTGCGCCGATTACGGTGGTCGACAGTGCGGCAACCTGTGTCGCGACGAGAGCGCGAATCTGCGTCGAGGCAAAGACACCAATCTGCGTAGATGTGAGATACGGCAGCTGGGTCGCGTTAAAGGCCGTAATATCCGTAATTTTAAGGCTCTGAATGGCCGTTGTCGACAGCGCTGCTACCTGAGTAGTGGTAAGTCCACGAACGATCGACATTTCAGTTTGCCCCGGCTAGCGTAATGATCAAATCTCAGACAAAAGCGTTCTCCCTTGCGGGAGCACGTGCGTTGCTTGAAGCAGATCATCTGCCGAGAAGAGCATCGAAGTGGCGCGGGGCGGAACACGTCCCTGGCGGCGGCCATTGCTCCCAGTACGCCATCACAATTGTGACCGGCGCGGCGCCATACCGAAGAGAAACTTCCAACGGATCAGCGCACTTATGATCTGATTTGGCGTCCGCAAGACAAAAAAAGAATTAATGCCTTTGCTTTGACGAGCCTCGGTATCATTTAAACGATAGTGGGCCTGCGGCAGCGGGCTCGGGGGCAGTGCCGATTGCGGGCTACCCTGTTGCGAAATTCTTCAGAAGAACTTCCCTGTTTGCGGAACAACGTGCCATGACGACAACGGATACAGAGCGCAACAACCGGGACGGAGGGTGCTGCGGCGGAAAATCCTCCAAGGATGCGGTGGAGTTGCCACGAGCAGAAGGGTCGGTGGTTGCGGGTGCCGCATCATGTTGCGAGTCCCGCGATACGCCCGCCTCCGGATCATGCTGCGGAAACGAGGAAACCGGTGCGACGCCGGTGAAAGACCCTGTCTGTGGAATGGACGTCGATCCTCACAGGGCGAAGCATCGGGCGGAGTATCAAGGCCGAGTTTACTATTTCTGCGCCGAGCGCTGCCGCACGAAGTTCCTTGCCGATCCTGATGCCTATCTCGGCGCGCACAAACCTCCGCCCGTGATCGAGGGCGCGGTCTACACCTGTCCCATGCATCCGGAGATCCGCCAGCTTGGACCTGGCAGCTGCCCCATATGCGGAATGGCGCTGGAACCGGAAGACGTATCGGCGGATACAGGACCCAATCCCGAACTCGCCGACATGTCGCGACGTTTCTGGATTGCTGCAGCGCTTGCGCTGCCCGTCGTCGCGCTTGAGATGGGCGGACATTTTCTTGGTCTCAGTCACGCCGTCTCGCAGCAGCAATCGAACTGGCTGCAGCTTCTGTTCGCGACACCGGTTGTCTTCTGGGCCGGATATCCGTTCTTTGAGCGGGGCATCGCTTCCCTGCGCTCGCGCAACCTGAACATGTTCACGCTGATTGCGCTTGGAACGGGAGTTGCTTGGACCTACAGCCTGACCGCCACGATCGCACCGAGCGTTTTCCCGGACAGCCTGCGTGGTCCCGGTGGCGCGGTCCCGGTCTATTTCGAGGCGGCGGCCGTGATCACGGTTCTGGTGCTTCTGGGGCAGGTCCTGGAACTGAAGGCCCGTGACAGAACCAGCGGTGCCATCCGCGCTCTCCTTGACCTGTCACCGAAAGCTGCACGCCTCATCGCTCCTGATGGCAGTGAAACGGATATCGACCTCGATACCGTGAACCCCGGCGACCGTCTGCGGGTTCGGCCCGGCGAGCGGGTTCCGGTCGATGGCGTCATCGCGGAGGGACGCAGTGCGATCGACCTGTCGATGATCACGGGAGAGTCCATGCCTGTGACCAAGTCGGCCGGGGATGACGTCATCGGCGGCACGATGAACCAGTCGGGCAGCTTCGTGATGATCGCGGAGAAGGTCGGCCGCGAGACCGTGCTTCAGCGGATCGTGCAGATGGTAGCGCAGGCGCAACGCAGCCGCGCACCCATTCAGCGATTGGCCGATCAGGTTTCCGGCTGGTTCGTGCCTGCCGTACTGGCGGTCGCTGCTATCGCCTTTGCCGCGTGGACCAATTGGGGGCCTGAGCCTCGGCTCACGTTCGGCCTGATCGCCGCCGTCTCGGTTCTGATCATCGCCTGCCCATGTGCACTCGGACTGGCGACCCCCATGGCGATCATGGTCGGCGTTGGTCGAGGAGCCCAGTCGGGCGTGCTGATCAGGAGTGCCGAGGCGCTCGAGCGGCTTGAGAAAGTCGACACCCTTGTCATCGACAAGACCGGGACACTGACAGAAGGCCGTCCAAGCGTTCAAGCTGTGCGGCCGGCCGCTGGATGGAACACGGACGACCTTTTGCGCCTAGCCGCCAGCCTGGAACGCTCGAGCGAGCACCCTCTGGCGGCAGCCATCGTACGCGAGGCCGGTGACCGCGGACTAGCTCTGATGGAGCCCCAGGGATTTGAGGCGCCATCCGGCAAGGGTGTCAGAGGCCGTGTCGAGGGACATGACATCGTCATCGGCAACAGGCGGATCATGGCTGATGCCGGAATATCGACCGATGCTATCGACGCGGAAGCCGACGCGCTGCGAGACGACGGCGCAACGGTCATTCTTGTTGCCATCGACGGAAAGATCGCCGGAGCCGTCGCGATCGGCGATCGTGTCAAGGAGACGGCGTCAGATGCGATAGAGGCATTGAAACAATCCGGCGTGCAAGTCGTCATGCTCACGGGAGACAACGCGACGACGGCACATGCCGTTGCCCGGAAACTTGGGATCGACGAAGTCGAAGCGGACGTCCTGCCCGATCAGAAAGCGGCCGTCGTCGAAAGACTGCGCGGCACAGGGCGCGTCGTCGCAATGGCGGGAGACGGCGTCAACGACGCGCCGGCGCTGGCGGCTGCCGATGTGGGGATCGCGATGGGAACAGGAACGGACGTGGCCATGGAGAGTGCCGGCGTGACGTTGCTGAATGGAGACCTCGCCGGCATCGTCCGCGCGCGCCATCTCTCGGCGGCGACGATGACCAACATTCGCCAGAACCTTTTCTTTGCGTTCGTGTACAACGCCGCCGGTGTTCCGGTCGCTGCCGGCGCGCTCTATCCTATCTTCGGGATTCTCCTTTCGCCGATGATCGCGGCGGCGGCGATGGCGCTTTCCTCGGTCAGCGTGATCGGCAATGCTCTGCGTCTCAACACCGCGAAGCTTTAGCCAGGCTCATTCGAGCCGTGCAGCGACTTTGCGGATGTAGGCGGCATATTCGGATTTGCCGAGACGATCGAGCCACGGGGCCATCTTCTCGATGGTCGTGAAGCCTTGACGCAGGGCAATCTCTTCAGGACAGCAGATCTTCAGGCTTTGACGTTTCTCCAATGTGGAGACGAATTCTCCGGCGGCGAGGAGACTGTCGAAGGTTCCTGTGTCGAGCCAAGCAAATCCCCGGCCCATCTTGATCACCTCCAGCTTGCCAGCGTCGAGATAGGCCTGATTTATGCTGGTGATTTCCAGTTCGCCGCGGGCGGATGGCTTGATGTCGCGTGCAAGGCGCACGACGTCGTTGTCGTAGACGTAGAGCCCCGTCACTGCATAGTTGGACTTCGGGGCTGCCGGCTTCTCCTCGATGGATGTCGCGCGACCCTGCGCATCGAACCCGACGACGCCATAGCGCTGCGGGTCTGCGACTTCATACGCGAATACACTTGCTCCGCTTTCCTTAGCCGTGGCGCGGGCGAGGAGTTCTGGCAGGCCATGCCCAAAGAAAATGTTGTCTCCCAGGACCAGGGCGGCCCTATCGTTGCCAATGAAGTCCGCGCCGATGATAAAGGCCTGGGCCAGACCTTCGGGACGGGGCTGGACGGCATAGGAAATTGAAAGTCCTAGGAGCGCGCCGTCACCAAGGAGGTCCTTGAAAAGAGGCTGGTCATGGGGCGTGGTGATGACCAGAATGTCACGAATGCCGGCCAACATGAGTACGGACAGCGGGTAATAGATCATCGGCTTGTCGTAGACGGGCAGCAGCTGCTTGGAGACCGCATACGTCAACGGGTAGAGGCGCGTGCCGCTGCCGCCAGCCAGTATGATGCCCTTGATGCCCATCGCCCTTCCCCCGTCCGAGCCGCCAACCGGTGGCGGTCAACACAACCCATTTACCGTTTGCCAGAAATTCGTCTCGACCCGGTAAAGAGCCGATCGATCCTCGCTGCGGCCGGTTGCCTGCCCTGCCGTCGCGGAAGCAGGTGGCGTTCGTCACCGCTCTGCGATATATCCGCTTGGCTATAGCCAAGGGAATGCGGAGATGTTTTACGACTTGAGCCTGCGCGGTCTGTATTGGGTTGCAGCCGCCGCCGCAATGCTGGCCGCCGGCGTTGTTCCGTCTGCCGGGGCCGGCCAGGCGCGCGCGGCTGACCCAGCCCGCGCGGTGACAGTTTTCGCAGCATCGAGTCTCAAAAACGTTCTGGATGATGCGGGAAAGGCGTTGCAATCGAAGGGGGGATCCAAACCGATCGTGTCGCTGGCCGGTTCGTCCGCCCTTGCCAAGCAGATCGAACAGGGTGCGCCGGCCGACCTCTTCATCAGCGCGGATTCGGATTGGATGAACTACTTGGCTGACAAGGGACTGCTCCGGACTCAAAGCCGGACGACGATTGCGACCAATTCGCTTGTCCTGATCGCCCCTGCCGCCAGCAAGGTCAAAATCGAACTGAAGCCTGGCGCCGACCTTGCCGGTCTGCTCGGCGATGGGCGCTTGGCTGTCGCTGACGTGAAGGCCGTGCCGGCTGGAAAATACGCAAAGGCGGCACTGGAAAATCTGCAGATCTGGGCGCAGTTGGAAGGCCGGGTTGCACAGTCGGAAAATGTCCGTGCTGCCCTGGCGCTGGTTGCGCGCGGCGAGGCACAGCTCGGCATCGTCTACGGCTCGGATGCACGCAGCGACCCGTCGGTTCGCATCGTATCGATTTTTCCGGAAGGCACGCACCCGCCGATCGTCTACCCAGCCGCGGTGACGGCATCGGCCCAATCTCCCGAGGCGGCCGCTGGTCTGATCGGCTTTCTGACGTCACCCGAAGGGCGTGCGATTCTGGCCGCGAACGGCTTCGGTCCGCCCGACTGAGGAGCCCCCCGTGCTAGAGTTCACGCCTGAGGAGTTGACGGCAATCGCGCTCAGCCTGCGTGTGGCGACCGTTGCAACGCTCGCATCGCTCCCCGCCGCAGTCCTTGCTGGATATGCGCTTGCCCGATGGTCGTTTCCGGGGAAGTCGCTGCTCAACGGGTTGCTTCATCTGCCCCTGGTGCTACCGCCCGTAGTGACGGGGTATCTGCTGTTGGTATCCTTCGGACGGCAGGGGCCGGTCGGAACCTTTCTATACGACACGCTCGGCATCACATTCTCGTTCCGCTGGACAGGCGCCGCGCTGGCCGCCGCCGTCATGGCTTTTCCGCTGATGCTGCGGGCCATCCGCCTGTCGTTCGAAACGATTGACCGGCGCCTGGAGGCGGCGGCCGGGACACTCGGCGCCGGCCCCTTGGCAACGTTTGCAACCGTCACTCTGCCGCTCGCCGCTCCGGGCATCCTAGCCGGCATCATCTTGTGCTTTGCCAAGGCGCTTGGCGAGTTCGGAGCGACGATCACGTTCGTTTCGAACATCCCGGGTGAAACCCAGACCATACCGTCGGCCATCTATTCACTGACACAGGTTCCAGGCGGTGAGAGTGGCGCGGCACGGCTCGCCGCCGTGTCGATCGTGATCTCATTCGCGGCCCTCATCGTGTCGGAGGCAATCGGGCAAAGGCTGTTGAAGCGCACATCGGTGTTCCAATGACCGAGAGGCCGCTGCTGGAGGTGGATTGCGCGGCTGCGGCGGGCGCTTTCGAACTCGATGCAAAGTTTACAGCCGGTTCCGGTATCACCGTTCTGTTCGGACCGTCCGGAGCGGGCAAGACCACACTTTTGCACCTCATCGCTGGTCTGATCCGGCCGCAACGCGGACGACTCGTGCTTCACGATGATGTTCTGGTGGATGTGGCCCGGCATGTTTTCATCCCGGCATATAAACGTCGCGTGGGTCTTGTTTTCCAGGACGCGCAGCTTTTTCCCCACCTGACGGTCGCCCAGAACCTCTCATTCGGCCGGTGGTTCGCACGTCATGACGGCGGAATTCCTCAGTCGCACGTCGTCGACATTCTAGGGATTGGGCACCTGATGGACAGACGGCCGACGCGGCTTTCCGGTGGAGAGAAAAGCCGTGTAGCACTGGCGCGTGCGCTGCTTGCCTCGCCGCGGCTTCTTTTGATGGATGAACCGCTGTCGGGCATCGACGAAGAGAAGCGGCGAACGATCCTGGCTCTGATCGAGCGCGTCCGCGACGAATTTGGCGTGCCAATGCTCTACGTGACGCACGCCCGGGACGAGGCCGAACGCCTCGCAACCCGCATGGTCACGGTCGAACGCGGCCGCGCGCGCGATCCCGTTAGCCCGGCGTGAAACGTTCACTGGCGGCGGGGCGCCGCCGTTTTCGGCTTGCGCCGTCCGTTCGCGGCCTTAACAAGCCTGTCCTCGAGAAACCGCACGGGCTCGGCAAAAACGTGGAGTGCCTTCGCCTCCATCGCGCGATACTCGGCTATCATCCGCTCGCCAAATGGAGTGAGCGTTGCCGAACCCCCACCTCTTCCGCCCTGATGACGTTCGATCAGAGGCTCGCGAAACATCGCGTTGAATCCGTCGATAAGATACCAAGCCCGCTTGTAGGACATGCCCATGGCCTTTGCCGCCTGGCTGATCGACCCATGACGCCCGATCAGTTCGAGAAGCTCGATGCGGCCATGACCGATATAGTGCTCGCCGTCGAAATCGATGCGCAGACGAATTCGGGCCATTGCCTGTCTCGCGGTCCAGCACCCGATCTCCCTTTGCGGGCGGGTTCTTCTTGTCAGCGTTCGCCAGATGCGAGGCTGAGCTGATCTGACCCATAAAGCGACAAGATCGGCTCATCGTCGAGGATCACCTCGTCATAACGGCCGTACCCGTTGAAGTCGCCTGCGATCGCCCGGCCGTAGGCTCCTACGTTCCCGATCTCGACGTAGTCGCCCTCCTTGATGCCCGCAGGCAGCACGAAGGGGCCCTTCATGTAGTCGATCGAATCGCACGTCGGCCCCCACAGGGCGTATGCTTGCATCGCCTCGCCCTTGGCCGGTTCACGCGACACCAGCCGCGCCGGGAAGATCCAGTTCAGGTGAGCCGCATCGAACAGAACGCCGTAGCCCCCGTCGTTGATGAACAGATCGTTGCCGCGCCGCGCCTCGACCCTCACGATCACGCTTTCGGCTTCCGCCACCAGCGCGCGGCCCGGTTCGCACATGAGCCGCACATCCTCGCGCACGGGGAGTTTGTCGACGCCCTCACGGATCGCCGTCATGAAACTCGACAGCGGGGCCGGCGTCATGCCGGGGTAGAGAGCTGGAAATCCACCGCCAACATCCAGACGATCGACGACAACACCGGCCTGCCCGATCAGCTTGCCGACTTCGCCCAGCGCGTGCGTGTAGGCGTCCGGCGTCATGGTCTGCGACCCGACATGGAATGTGACGCCCAGCTCGGAAGCCACCTGGCGTGCCTTGACCAAAAGGCGCGACGCCGCGTCACCTGAAATCCCGAACTTACGCTCGAGAGGTACGGCGGAATTGATCGGCGGAACAACGATGCGCACGAACAGCACGAGATCGCCAGCCGCACCGGCCGCTCCGCGGGTTTCTTCGACGATCTTGTTCAACTCGTCTTCACTATCGAGCGAAAACGAGCGGATACCATGAACATGGTAGGCCTTTGCAATCGACCGGCGAGACTTAACTGGATGCATGAAGTGCAGTTCGACACCGGGGATCGTGGAGGCGTCCTCAAGTTCGGGAGTGGAGGCGACATCAAAGTGCCGGATGCCCGCGCCGTACAGCGCGCCGATCATGAACACGGACGAGTTGGCCTTGTAGGCATAGGCGACATCGCCTGGAAAGTTCTGCAGGAACCAGCGGGCAGCGCGCGCGGCGGCATGCGGCCGGGAAGCCAGCACGGGACGTTCCGGCTGCTTGGCGGCGACGAGAGCGGATGCGGATGGGAAGCGTTCCATCACGGGCGGGACCTCCAGCGAGACGTAACCAGAAGCGCCGTGCGAGATAACCCGCCGTGCGTGGGCCGGACATAGGGCCTCAGCGCCCATCTGTAAAGAGGCCGGTGCCGCGTCTGCAGTCCGGCCGGAACGGGTCGGCCCGCGAAATCCGACTATGAACGTCCGACGACACCGGTCAGGACAATGCCGCTCCGGCGAGGGGGGGGCGGCGACCATACACCTCCCCGGCTCGCGTCTCGAATGCCTCCGCGAATTTGCGGAATGCGGCGTCGAAAACTGCGCCCATCACAACGGCGAGAAGCGGGGAACTGAACTCATAGTCGATCGCGAAGTTCACGTCGCAGGACGTCTCGCCTCGCGGCGTGAAGCGCCAGACGTTTTCCAGACGCCGGAATGGGCCGTTCTTGTGACGAACGACGATCGAGCGTCCCACCGGGTCGAGCGACACGTTGGTCGTGAATTTTTCGCGGATCGCCTTGTAACCGATGCCCATGGTTGCCGTAACGAGGCCCGAACCATCCTCGCGCTGCTCGCGCGTGTGGACGACGAGGCTCTCGCACAGCGGCACGAACTGAGGATACTTCTCGACGTCCGCGACCAGGGCGAACATTTCGTCGGCGGAAAATGGGACAGCACGGACATTATCGAAACGAGGCACCAGGACCTCCGGACTGGGATCGGCCGCTCAGCCTCCTCAGCGGGCGATGACACGCGCGATGATGATGACCAGGATGGCGCCCACGGTTGAGACGATGATCTGGTCGCCGAGAGGAAAGCCTGTCGTGAACGGGAGCGTCAGAAGGCCGGCCTTGATCAATACGCCGGCCAGGAAGGCGCCGATGATACCGACGAACAGGTTGCGGATCAAACCGCCGCCGCCCAGCAGAAGGCCGGCAAGCCAGCCGGCGATCAGGCCGTTGACCAGCATGATCACCCAGGGGTTGTTCAGATAGTCCAAGACGACCTCCTGTTTGGTCCGCAGGCCTCAGAGGTGGCAGCGCGCGCCGAGATACTGGTTCAGAATGCGATTATAGGCTTCCGCGTCGGCGCGATCCTTCGCGGACAGGCTGCGGCCGGCGCTCAATGCTTCCACCTTGGGCTGCACACCGCGGGCGAGCAGCCGGTCGAGTTGGCCGCGTAACGACTGGCATGTTTCCCCGCTCGGAAGTGGCCGCGCGCCCGGGTCGCCGCCACCGCCGCCGGCGCAACCTGCGACCAGAATTGCGAGGAAGGCAGCCGCGAGTACGCTCGCGCCCGGCCTTGCGCCAACTCCTGCCCTCGACACCGCGACCCCCTGGATTTCATTTTCGCTCGTCATACGCAGTACAGCACCTTCTGGTCTCTCACACACGCTCCGCCCTGTCGCAACCCCCTGGTATCGATGGGCGTTCGCATGTGACCGGGATGCTGCACCACAGACCGGCCTGAAGCGGAATGACTTGCCGATTATGGCCGGCGTTCATAGACGAATGACGGCGCGCCGCGCCGGCTGCCTCATTGCTTCTTCGTCGAGGCCGCTGCCGGCGCCGGAGCGGCCGCGACGGCAGCCGTCTTGGCAGGAACCGGCTGTGCGGCAGCCGCCGTCGTGGGCAGCGCGCACTTGGACTGGAACTCGGCGTTCGCCCTGTCGAGTTCGGCCACCTTGGCCAAGGTCTCGCGATTGACGGAGACGGTTTTTGACTTGCTAGCCGATGCTTTTTCAACGCTCGCGACGACGCCTTCCTTGCGCAGCGCATCGATGCGGGCTGTCAGCGCCGCGCAGGCCGGATCCGCTTTTGCGGTCGCATTCGGGCCCAGCGCCGACGTTGTCATCATTCCGTTCGAGCCGTCCGCGCATCCTGCAACGGTCATCGCCGCGAGTGCCGCCAGCGTGATTTTTGCATTCAACATTGTCATGGCAAATCCCCTCAGCCCGTTGATTCGGTTGTTTGGCTGAGACGATTTTTAGGGGGTGGGGCTGGCGGGGAGATAGCCGACGGGCGCCATAGAACAGTTGATGACCCGGCCGTTTTGGAGCGTTTCTGTGGACGCGCGGCCAATCGGCCACGGTGACGGGCTTTTCACATCCTCCTTCGCCTTCTGTCGCCGTTCGTCCACCATAGGTGGAGGGCAATGGCGTGATTCAGCAGAGCGATAGTGGTTCGAGCGGCAAAGTATAACAGGGATGTCGGCGGTACGGGCCAGCGGAGTATGCTCCGGTTCGCGGAGCCGTAGGCTCGCAACCAGTGGATTGAACGCGGCTGGCAGGTTCGATTCTTGGGCGCCGGGCCGCGGCGGAGCAAACGGCCGCGTCGCAAGCCATTTTCAAAACGTCCAGGCGTTTGCCTCACGGCGCGCAGGCCACGGACACTGCGCGTGCGGCCGCTGCGATCTCGTCCCGGACGGCCGCTTCGAGTTCGACGGCATCCACCTCGCGCAAGCGCCCGTCTTCGATGAGGAGCCTGCGTAGACTTGCAATCGGATCGTCGGTCTGGCGCCTTTCCTGAGGGCGCCGGCTGCCATCGCGCGAATGACCTGCATAAGGCGGCGTCAGTAGCGCGACAGCGATGAAGCTCTCTTTGCGAGCCGACATCAGAGCCTCCTTCACGCCGTTCGCACGACTGCCGTCGCACTCGCGAACCGTCCACTGTGCAGGGAGCCCGTAGTCCGCCGGCCGGCGATCTGCAGGGATCATGAGTACGGGAAGTACCCGGGCTTTCATCACCGGCAGGGCCTGGGCTAATTCACCGGGATCATCCGATAGCACAACCACGTCAGCGCAACGGCCAGCCGCTGTTGTGATAGCGTCCTGGCGCGGAAGCCGCCGCATGTCCTCGCCCGGCAACCTCACGAGCGCCGATGACGCCAACGCGCTGCTGGAAATATCGAGCAACCGCTGGAACGCGGCGGCAGGAGACGCTCCAAATGCCAATTCGATGGTTGGGCGGGCCTGGAGTGCGAGGAGCGCGTCGCCGGCGTCGAGCGAGGCGAAGAGACCCGCTATTGCACCCTCCTGCCCAATGCCCAGGGGGCATGGGACTGTCACCGACCCAAGCGCATAGAGCATCCCGGCCTTCTCCTCGAAGCGGCGCAACCGAAGCATCCCCGTCAGCAGACAAATGTCCGGATCGGTCACTCGCGGATCGGTGGCGGGTCGGGCAGCGATGGTCACGTCGTTCTTGTCCTCGGTTTGGCACCGGCCGGCAGGCCGGCGGATACTGCGTCAGGCCGCCGCAGATGGCAATCGCAGAGCGCGAGCCCGGCACGAATGTCATCACGGGTCGAGATTGCGTCGTCATTGCGGACGGCGGGAATGTTTTCGTGAGGCCGATTTGTTCGCATTATCATGGGTTGCCGACCCGCTTCAGGGTGGCATTGGCCTCGCGGGCGTCCCTGCTGCCGCCGAATACTGGATTGGAGTCACCAGCACGGCAATTGCAGTCCCGGGTTCAGCGCGTGACGATCACGCGATCGGCAGGGTGAACATAGCCCAGGACATCGCGGGCAATTTCCTCGACAAGATCTGGGTCGGGCCGGTCGGGCGTCAGTAGCGCGACGTCATGGCGAAGCCGGGCGCGCACGGTCTCCAGGCTTCGAATCTCAAATTCAATGAGATCCGCCTGCTCGAGCAGTGCCGAGCGCGCCTTGAGACCGTGCCGTCCGTTTATTGCGTGATGGGTGAAATAGGCCGCCGCGCACAGGCTCGAAAGCAGCACCAGAACCTGTCGGACCCTCAATCGCCAATCATACATGTGTTGTACGCGATACCGGGATGTTCGTGGCTACGCAGAAATCTGAAACCGGGAACCCGGCCTTTATAGGCGGGTATCACTTAAGGGCAGGTAAAGCGCTGTCTTATTCCTGCCGGCCGCAGGCAAGGCACTGCGGCGCGGGAGCAGGATGGACTCCGTGGGTTTTGCCCACTCCCCCGAGATCGCCCGGTCTTGCCTGTGAGGTGCTTCGTCTCCATTTGCCTTGCGTACGGGTGCAACGGAGGGACGTCTCTTGGCTTGGAAAGCGCTACTGGTTCACCTTAAGCCCTATAATGAGAACGCCCCGGCGCTCGCGGCTGCGCTGTCGATTGCGCGCCGCTTCGACGCGTCGTTGACGGGGCTCCACCCGATGCGGGAACTGGCGATGCTGAAATTGCTCGTTGGTCCGGACAGCCCCTCCGCGCGAGAGGCAGAAGCCCGAGACGCCCCCCTCGCCCGGAAGGCCAAGGATGACTTCCTGGCCGCTTGCCGCGAAGCGGGGGTCGCCGGTCAATTTGAAATCGCTGAAGGCAACGCCAACGAGGTTCTCTGCCTCGCCGGCCGTGTTCACGATGTGCTTATCGTCGAAGCGGGCGGGAGCCTCGATGGCCGCGGAGGCGACCTTGTCGAGGAGTGCGCGGTCACCGCCGGAACCGCGACTATTATCGTGCCCAGCAGCGGGGCGGAGCAGTTCGGGCAAACCATCGCGGTCGCCTGGAACCACAGCCGGCAATCGGCGGCAGCGGTGCATGCGGCCCTGCCTTTGATCGAAAGGGCTCAGAACGTCGTCGTCCTCCTCGGGGAGGATCGCGACGCCATGCCGAGTGTGACCCGGCGGCCGGCGGCCGATATCGGCAGCTATCTGCGGCTTCACAATCCGAACGTCCGCGTGGTTGCCCTTAGCGCGACTGACGGCGCGGATCTTCAGTCGGCGGCTCTCGCCGCCGGCGCGGATCTTCTCGTGATGGGCGCCTATGGCCGCTCGGCGTGGCGGGAGTTTCTTTTCGGCGGCGCCACCCGGGCCGTCGTCGAAAACCTGCGGCTTCCCGTGCTAATGGCGCACTGACGCCGCGGCGGCCGGTGCAAGGACGCCGGCGGCTTGACTTCAGCCGCGCCGCCGTCAGGAGACCTTGGACTTCAGAATGGTCTTGCCCGCGTAGGTCGCGACGGCGCCCAGTTCGCCTTCGATGCGGATCAGCTGGTTGTACTTGGCAAGCCGGTCGGAAGGAGCGGTGGGACATCACAGCCGTATAGCCCGCGCGCTGCGCCATGCTGACGGCTTCGAGCGTCTCCGTCAGGGAGCCGATCTGGTTGACCTTGACCAGAATCGAGTTGGCGATGCCTTTCTCGATTCCTTCCGAAAGGCGCTTGGTATTCGTCACGAAGAGGTCGTCGCCGACGAGCTGGCATTTTCTGCCGATGAGTTCGGTCAATGCCTTCCAGCCGGCCCAGTCATCCTCGGCCATGCCGTCTTCGATGGAGATGATCGGATAGCGAGCAACCAGATCGGCGAGGAACTTCGCATTGCCGTCGCTGTCGAGCGATTTGCCCTCACCGTCCATGACGTACTTGCCGTTCTTGAAATACTCCGTCGAGGCGCAGTCGAGGGCGAGCATGACATCGGAGCCGGGCTTATAGCCGGCCTTTTCGATCGCCTTCATGATGAAACCCAGCGCATCGTCAGCGCTCTTCAGGTTCGGGGCGAACCCGCCTTCATCGCCGATGCCCGTATTGTGGCCGGCATCCTGAAGCGACTTCTTGAGCGTGTGAAAGATCTCAGCCCCGACGCGAACGGCATCGGCGATGGAGCCCGCTGCGACGGGCATGATCATGAATTCCTGAATGTCGATCGGATTGTCGGCATGGGCGCCGCCGTTGACGATATTCATCATCGGCACCGGCAGGACGTGGGCATTCGCTCCGCCGACATAACGGTAGAGCGACAGGTTGGAGGCATCGGCCGCCGCCTTCGCAACCGCAAGCGAGACGCCGAGAATGGCATTTGCACCGAGCCGGGCCTTGTTGGGCGTGCCGTCGAGTTCGATCAGCGCCATGTCGATGCCGCGCTGGTCTTCCGCGTCCATGCCGGCGATGGCGTCGGCGATCTCGCCGTTGACTGCCGCGACCGCCTTTGTGACGCCCTTGCCGAGGTAGCGCGACTTGTCGCCATCGCGCAATTCGATGGCTTCATGGGCCCCGGTCGAGGCACCTGAAGGAACCGCGGCGCGGCCTGTAGAGCCGTCCTCCAGCATGACGTCCACTTCGACAGTGGGGTTACCGCGGCTGTCCAGAATTTCGCGGCCGAGGATGTCGACGATGGCGGTCATGGCGTGTCCCATTCTTGCAAGTCGGGGGGCAGCGGACGGCCAAGTCCAATTCCCCTCGCGTGAATCTGCGCCGGGTTGTAGCCTTCGCACCGAAACCTGCAAAGCCCCGGCGGGCAATCGTGTCCTACCCGGACGGGCAGTTCGGGGCGCTTCCGCCACGGCCTGTTCGACGAAAGTGCAAGGATATGTCCGGTGTGAATGATCGATCCGCCCTGGTTCTCTTTTCTGGCGGACAGGACTCCACTGTTTGTCTTGCATGGGCGCTAGATCGCTTCGAGCACGTCGAGACTGTCGGGTTCGACTACGGGCAGCGGCACGCCGTGGAACTCGCTCAGCGGAGTATCGTGCGCGATGCGCTCGTAGGCTGTCGGGACTGGGGCCAGCGCTTGGGCCCCGACACGGTGATCGCCTTACCGGAGTTGGGACGCCTGTCGGAGACTGCGCTCACACGCGAACGGGCCATTGCTTTCGAGGACGGCGGACTACCCAATACATTTGTCCCGGGTCGCAACCTGTTGTTCCTCACCTATGCGGCGGCGCTGGCCTACAGGCGCGGCATCCCGACCCTCGTCGGCGGCATGTGCGAGACGGACTACTCCGGCTATCCAGATTGCCGGCAGGCGACGATAACCGCGATGGGCGAAGCGCTGGCGCTCGGCCTCGACTATCCCGTGAAGATCGCGACCCCGTTGATGTTCGTGGACAAGGCGGGAACATGGGCGATGGCGGAACGGCTCGGGGGAGAGGAATTGACCCAGATCGTGATCGAGCAATCGCATACCTGCTACCTGGGCGATCGGAGGTCGCGCCACCCCTGGGGCTACGGTTGCGGGTCCTGCCCGGCCTGCGACCTGCGCGCCAAGGGCTTCGAGGCCTGGCGTGGGGCACAGTCCACTGGAACGGTATAAGTTCGTCTCTTGGCGGCGCCGATCTCGCGGCTGTACCGCAGGGAACCGACAGCCCCGGCCGTAGCGACGATAATGCACGCATCCTTTCAAACGGGAGCGTGCCATGGGCCGTCTCAGCCAGTTCCGGGTCCGCCACATCATTCACACGGTCTCAGCGCTCGCCGTGCTGGCCTCGCTCTTTCCGGTTGACGGCAGGCTCCCCGACAAACCCGCCGGCGTGCGGACGGCTTTCGAACTCATCGACAAGCGTGCGCAGCTTCACTCCTTCAGCGTGAACGGATTGAAGTCGGTATTGCGGTCGTAGTGGTCTTCGTGTTCCGCCTTCTTGAGTGCGGTCACAATGCGCGTGGTGAGCGGAAGGAAGGCCACCTCCACCAGGGTTTTGGCAATGAACTGGGACACCATGAGCGTCAACACCAGTTCGTTCGGCATGATCCCAGAATTCCAGAAGGCGAGCGGATAGAAGATCGAACTGTCGACGGCTTCGCCCGCGACCGTGGAAGCCACGAACCGCGTGCGCATGTACCGGCCTTCGGTCGCAACCTTCATCTTGGCAAGCACGTAGGAATTGACGAACTCGCCACAGAAGTAGGCGATCATCGAGGCACCCGCGATGCGCCAGGTGTTGCCGAACGCGATCTCGTAGACCTTCTGGTTCTCCCATGTGGGCGCCGGCGGCAGCGCGACCACCACCGCCGCCATGACGGCTGCGAAAACAAGGGCGGCAAAGCCAGACCAGATCACCCGGCGCGCCTTGGCCGGACCGATCAGGTTGGAGCAGACCAGGACCACGACGAAGGCGACCATGACGAGGTCGAAGTACTTGTAGGTGCGCGCCTTCGCCTGCATTCCAAGGCCCCCGGTTGCTTGACTCTGGTCCCTGCCCAGCTACGTGTGGGCGCATGTATCAGGTCAAGGAAATCTTCTACACGCTGCAGGGCGAGGGAGCGAACGCGGGCACGCCGGCCGTGTTCTGCCGGTTTGCCGGCTGCAATCTCTGGTCAGGACGCGAGGCCGACCGCACCAAAGCGCAATGCCCGTTCTGCGACACCGATTTCGTGGGGACGGATGGTCCCGGCGGAGGCCGCTTCGAAACGGCTGACGATCTGGCACGGGCCTGCCGGGCCGCATGCACGGCCGCTCATGGGCCGTCGATGGTCGTGCTGACGGGCGGGGAACCGATGTTGCAAGTCGACGCCGAACTGATCGCGGCCCTCCATGCCCGCGGGTTTTCGATCGCCATCGAGACCAATGGCACGTTGCCCGTTCCATTGGAGATCGACTGGGTCTGTGTCAGCCCGAAGGCTGGCCAACCCCTCGTGCAACAGCTTGCCTTCGAGCACCGCTTCCTGCAGCCCATGGACGGGCCGGACCGGGTTGCGAACACGGAGGCGGCGATTGCCTACTGCAAAGCCAACCCGCCGTGGCGGCTCTCGGTGCAGACCCACAAAGTTCTAGGCATTCCCTGAAGCAAGCCGGCGGTGCGACGGGTTTACCGTGACGCCGGCGGGCCTTGCACCGGCCCCCTAACCCGCCTATTCCCCTGCCCCATGCGCATCTACCGCGATTTCCTGTTCGAGGCGGCTCACTATCTGCCGTCCGCGCCTCCGGGCCATCCGAATTCCCGTATCCACGGGCATTCCTTCCGCGCGCGCGTGTGGATCGACGGCGAGCCTAACGCCGAGACCGGCGTCGTGTTCCATTTCGACGATCTTTCCGCGGCGCTGTCGGATTGTCAGGACGCGCTCGATCACAGGATGCTGAACGAGGTCGAAGGTCTCTCTGCGCCGACGCTGGAACGGATCGCCATGTGGATCTGGGAGCGCATCGACAACAAGGTTCCGGGCCTTGCCCAGATCGAAGTTCATCGCGACAGCTGCCACGAGGGCGCCATCTATACGGGTCCGCACCGGCACCGCCGGGCGGCGGAGTGATCATCATGGCGCGGCCCCCCGTCACGCAACTTGGTCAGCAGACCCCGATGCCGGACAGCCCGGAAGCGGCGCTGCTCGAACGTGTGGCGAACCCGCATCCGGACACGCTCTACGTTGCCCGCTTCACCCAGCCGGAGTTCACGTCACTCTGCCCAGTCACGGCGCAGCCAGACTTCGCCCATCTCGTCATCGACTACGTGCCCAACCAGTGGCTCGTCGAGAGCAAGTCGCTGAAGCTGTATCTCGCGTCATTCCGCAATCACGGCGCCTTCCACGAGGACTGCACGGTCGCGATCGGCAAGCGCCTCGCCAGCGTCCTCGATCCGCATTTCCTGCGCATCGGTGGCTACTGGTATCCGCGCGGCGGCATGCCGATCGACGTATTCTGGCAGCACGGCACGCTTCCTGCCGGCGTCTGGCTGCCCGAGCAGGGCGTGCAGCCTTATCGTGGCCGCGGCTGACGACACTTACGGCGCCCACAATGTGTTTGCGACGAATGCCGCCACATAGGCGAGCAGGAAGCAACAGGGAAACGTCAGGATCCAAGCTCCAACGATGCGGCCGACAATCGCGCTGGTGATGGTGTGGGTCGTGGACAGGGGGATGCCGTAAAGGGAAGCGCCGAAGATCGTCGCCGATGCGGCGCTGGTCGCCGCGAAGCCTTGCCATGACGTGAGGCGCGTCATCTTGGCGCCAACGGTCTCGATGATCCGCCAGCCGCCGGCGGCTGTGCCGATCCCCATGGTCAATGCACAGACGAGCACGACCCATCCGGGGATGTGGAACTCGTCCATCGCCCCGCCGGCAAACAACGTGAGCGCCAGCACGCCCATGAACTTCTGGCCGTCGTTCATGCCGTGGGTGAACGCCATCGCCCCCGCCGTCAGCATCTGCAATCGGTCGAATAGGCGTTTGGCACGTGCCGGGCTCGCATTGCCGGCGAACCGGATGATAAGCCTTCCCAGCAGGAGGGCCGCGAGCATGCCGAGCCCGATCGACAGGATCATGCCGATGCCGACCTTCTGCCAGCCGCTCCATTGCAAGGCTGCAAATCCGCCGCCCTCGTAGGCCGCTCCGGCCAGTCCCGCCAGCAAGGCATGGGATTTCGAGACGGGCATCCCGATCTTCGCCGCCAGGGACCCCCAGGCGATGATGGCGCACATGGCGGACGTGATGGCCGGGACCGTAAGCGCCGCCGGTTCAACGATCCCCTTGCCCACGGTCGTCGCAACGGCGGTTCCTGCCATGGCGCCAAGCGTATTCAAGACGACGGCCATGGCGATGGCCGTCCGTGGCGTCATCACCCCGGTCGAGACCACTGTTGCGATCGCGTTGGGTGCATCGGTCCAACCGTTGACGAATTCGGCGGCAAGCACGGCCAGGATGGCGATGGCGAGGCCAAGAGTGACGGCCTCCATCTCAGGCTTCCTTGCGGGCGAGCGATAGGACCATGTTAGCGCAGTGATTGGCGTCGTCCGTCATCTGCTCGAGAAGATGGAAAAGCTGGTGAGTGGCGATGAAGCCGATCGCATTGGCACCGGGCGCGGCGTATTCCGCCACGAGCTTGCGTTCCTTTTCGGCGACGAGTTTGTCGGCCATGGACTCGGCGGCGTCGATGCGATTGGTGACTTCGCGCACCTTGGGCAGCGAAAGGCGTGGACCGGCCAGCATGTCGACCAGCGTGTCGATGTCGTGAAGCATGGCTTCGCCAAGAGCGAAGACTTCCATCGCGTCAGCGGAAAGTTCCGATACGAACGGCGCGTAGGCCTCCAGATGCAGGGCGACCTTGCGCATGCCGTCCACGACGTCGTCGAGGTTGTCGGTCAGCTTCATCGAGTCGGGGATGTCGAAACGCATGATGAACGAGTTGTCGAGCAACTCGTGGATCTGCTCGACAATGCGGTCGGCTTTGTGCTCGACGGCAATAATCGCCCTGGCATCGCGGCCCTTGGTTTCGCGAAACAGCGCCGCACATTCAATCGCTGTGCGCGACAGTTCCTTCAACAGTTCGACCAGCCGGTCGGAGCGCGAAGGTCCGAACAGCGAACCCACAGCGAAGCGCGTCGATTTTGTCATCAGGCCCGATCCCCCACTCGGAGCGGGTGCCCCCGCACGCGGACGCGAAGGCTTTCGCCGACGCTGTCAAGAAACTGTCACATATGCCCTTAGCGCCGGGAAAGGTTCCTCACAAGCCGCAGCCTGAGGTTTCCTCAGTTCGTGGGCAGAGGGCTGGTGGCCGGGGTTGACATTCCGTCCCGGTGGGCGGCGGATTGCATGCCAACTCTTGATCAGATGTAGATCAGAACCGACGGGGGAGGCTCCCGGTCGGTCGTCAGTCGTTGATGCCGATGAATCCGGGAAGATGGGCCGCCGCTTCCGAGCGGGCCAGCATCATGCCGCGGTCATGGGCAAATTCGAAGTCGCGCAAGACCGTCGTGCGCGGCAACCGGCTGCGGAAAAACTGCGCCCAGCGGAACTCCGCATACGGCTGATCCGACTTCACAAAGCCCCCAGCTTCGCGAACCGACCAGGACAGATCGCGATAGGCATCCCGCTTCAGGTGGCGAATGGCTGAAGGCAAGGCCGAAGGGTGTATTCGCCGACCATGGTGATCATAGGGGTGCAGGCAACCGCGCTCGGCCATGCGGCGCCAGAATTCGCCGCGCGGCAATCGCGACAGATCGCCTATCACGCGGACGAACGCCTCCGCCACCTCGTTCTGGTGCAGGGCCATGCTGAGGTGATGGTGATCGATGATGTAGTAACCCGCGCCGGGTCCCAGTACCGCCGGGATGGGGCGCTTCTCCAGATAACGCTCGATCTTTCTGCTGCATTCCGCCCGCCGCGCGACCTTCTCGCGTTTTGCGGCGACAGCCTTCATGCCCACGGCACCCTGGGTCGGGCGGAGCTGTTCGAGCGGCACGAGGATCGGGTCTTCCGGGCGCCGCCGCTTATCGCGCGGAACGGGAAGGGCCAACAACGACGGGGGCAGTGGTGCTGCGGACATCGAAGACGCGAGGCGAACGGATACGGTCGGCATGGTCCTCAGGACTGGTCTGTAGACTGACTTGCAGACTTCATGGATTCGACATCAAGGTTAAGAAACTGTTGAGACGAGCACCGGAGTCCCCCATGCCGCGATCTAAAATCATCTTTGCCATCGTCATCATTGCCGCTGTCACACCCGCCGCCGCGCAGGAAACACCCGCGGCCGATTGTTCGGAGGCTCTCTCGACCGTCGAGATGAATAATTGCGCGGGGGCCGAACTCGGAAAGGCGGATGCGGAGTTGAACCGCGTCTACGCGAAGGCACTCGCAGCAGTCCCCGGGCTGGCCACGGACGAAACTCCTTTCGATGCCAAATCCTGGGAAGCGGCCCTCAGGGCATCGCAGCGTGCTTGGCTCGCCTTCCGGGATGCCGAGTGCGAAGAACACGTCGCGAAATTCTGGGGTGGCGGCACAGGTGCCACTGTCGACATTCTCGGATGCAAGACGGAAAAAACCGAACAGCGGACGAAGGAATTAAAGCAGCGCTACGAGATCGAATGAGCCGCCTCAAGCCTCGGCCCAGCGGCGAAGCAAATTCGAATAGGATTTGGCTAGGAGATCGAAGGTTGCGGATTTTCCCTCGCGCTCGAAGACGGCACGCCGGGCGCGGTCGAGGTCGAACAGAATTTCGCGGCGGCCCGCATCGCGCACCATGCTTTCGACCCAGGTCACAGCAACGAGACGCATGCCGTAGGTGACCGGTTCGACGCGATGCAGCGTGGTGGACGGATAGAGCACCGCGTCACCCGCCTTCAGTTTGGCTGCCTCCTCGCCCGCGAGTGTCTCGACGACGAGTTCGCCACCGCCGTAGGTTTCGGGATCGCAAAGGAATACGGTGACGGAGACGTCACTGCGCAGCGCCGGCCGGCCGCCGATCAGAGCGTCGTCGGTATGCGTGCCATAGCCCTGCCCTGTGCGGCTGCGCGACACCAGCGGAGGAAAAACGCGGCGAGGCAGGGCCATGGCGCGAACGATCTCGTTTTTCTCGACGGCCGCCGTCACGAGGCCGCGGATGCGCTCCAGCGCGGGTCCCGGCTTTGCCTGCTCATTGGATTTCACCTCGCGCGCATGCCAGCCCGCCGTGGCTGAGCCTGGAACCCACTCAAGATCGTCGAGCAGCCCCTGCCAGGATACGCCGTGACAACCCGCAAGACACGCAGGCTCTGGACTTCTCTTACGGTGGCTGGGGCGCTTGTTCCAGCATCGGGCACGCTGGCCACGGCCGGGGCGTGGCTCGGCCCCGACGATCACCATGCGGCCGCCGCCCATGACGGAGCCGTCCCATCGCTCGGCGTTCTGGCTCAGGGGGGAGAGGGTGGCGAAGGCGGCGAGGGTGGTGAAGGGGGAGAAGGTGGTGAAGCGGGCTTCGATGCAAGCAGGGCGTCGACCGACCCCGTCGTCTATTTCGTCGGGCTCGACGTTATTCGCGCGCACTACATCGCAGGGCTCGCGGCGTATCTGGCTGGCGACCTCCAGGCTGGGGCGGAGATGTTTGCTCACGGAATGAGCGAGATCTACGTGGAACTCGAACCAGCGCTGACGAAGCTCGGTGTTCCCGAGTTCAACGATCTCCTGCAGAAGACAGGAGATCTTGCGCAATCCAAGGCACCCGCCGATGTGGTCGAAGCGGCCGCCAATGCCGTTCTGGCGGCACTTGACGGCGCCGAGAGGAAGGCGCCAGGCGCAGCAACGGCTCAGACAGAAACGGCTGTCTTCGCAGACCTTCTCGATCGCGCGGCCTTGCAGTACGCGAAGGCCCTGCGCGACAAGAGTGGGGACGCCTATCTTGACGGTTACGGTTTTCTTGCGGCGGCCAAGCGCCGGGCCGACAGCGTTCTAGCCCATCTCAAGACCGACAACCCCAAGGCCGCGGCGGCCGCCGGCGAGGCGCTCGCGGCGCTTGCCGCCGCTTATCCGGGGATCACCAAACCGGGTTCCGGGGTGCCGGAAGCAGGGCCCGCGCTGGTCGCGACCTCGAAGTTCCGTCTGGCGCTCAGCGGCAACTGAACTGCCTTCCGCTGCCGGCGATATGCTCGCGCACGGCTCATCGTGAACACTTTTCGGCCATTGGAATCGGGCGTTTCTTGGCGCTCGGGGCGCGAAACACGATGACACGAGAGGATCGCGATGAGCGCACTTCCGCAGAACGTCCATCAGTTGCTGAGCCGGCTGAACGAAACGACCCGTCACGAACTCGATCTTGTGCGTGAATTATCAGAAGCCATTCGCCGGGCGGACGATCAACTCTTGAAGGAAGTGCGCAGCGTCTCGATGCTGCATGAGTTGCGACGGGAAGCGATCGTCAACGAATTGCAGCATCTGGCGCAACGCCTCTGTGCCCTGCCCGCGCGTGAACCATCAAACGAAAGCGTCGCCGCGATCGAACATCCCAAACAGGTGCTCAGCGGTCATTCCGGAGAAACGCCGGCTTCGACCGTGGATGTAGAAGAGGCAATCGTCACCGTCGAGCCGCCGCTCGCAGGGCGCGCGGGAGATTGGCGGCAAGCTGCGCAGCGGATCGACGCGGAACTCGCCCAATACTTCGGGGGCGCGTCTCCTCGCCACTAGGACCGTGGCGATGGCCTAAAGGCCCAGTTGCGACAGGCCTGGGTGATCGGCTGGCCGCGGTCCCGGCGTCCAATGGAATTTGCGATCTGATGCGGCGATGGCGAGGTCGTTGATGGAAGCAAAGCGGAGCGCCATCAGCCCGGCGGCGTCGAACTGCCAGTTCTCGTTTCCATAGGACCGGTACCACTGGCCGCTGTCGTCGTGCCATTCATAGGCGAAGCGCACGGCGATGCGGTCTCCCGCGCAGGTCCACAACTCCTTGATCAGACGGTAGTCGAGTTCACGCCGCCATTTGCGGATCAGAAATTCACGGATCTGCTCCCGGCCGACGGGAAACTCGGCTCGGTTCCGCCAGCGAGTGTCCTGCGTGTAGGCGAGGACGACGCGGTCGGGGTCGCGCGAGTTCCACGCGTCCTCGGCCATCCGGACCTTGATGACGGCTGTTTCGGGTGAATAGGGAGGCAGGGGAGGACGGGGTTCGGTCATAGGGTGTTCCTAGCACGCCTTGTGCCCGCCTCAACAGCCTCCGCGCTGCGACGATGGCCGTCGTCACATTACGCCACGGTGACCCGCCGGGCCGGCTCGGGCATGAGGGAGTGTCTCACGTCCATCGGGCCGTTCCCATGTCCACACGCCAGACCGTTGCGGGGATCGTGTTTGCCGCGGCCGGCGCCTCGCTCTTTTCCACCAAGGCGATCTTCATCAAGCTCGCCTACCAGGAGCAGGTCGACGCCGCGCTGATGCTGGCCTACCGCATGATTTTCGCCCTTCCAGTCTTTGTGGCGATCGGCGCGTGGGCTCTCATGCAGCGACGTCTGCGCGGCGATCCCCCTCTATCTGCCGATCATTACGCGCGGGCGGCGTTCGTCGGGTTTCTCGGTTACTACGTCGCCTCCCAGTTCGATTTCGCCGGCCTGATGTTCATCACCGCACAGCTGGAACGGCTCGTTCTCTTCACCTATCCGCTGTTCGTGATGTTTCTCGGAGCCATTCTCTATGGCGAGCGCGTGACGCGCACGGGAGTCATCGCCGCTGCCGTGACATATCTGGGTCTGGCCATTGTCTTCCTGATCGATCTGCCGGAGGGCGGGCGCAATACCGTGGTGGGGACGTTGCTGGTGCTTGGAGCTGCCATTTCATTTGCGCTGCACCAGATCTACGCCAAACGATTCATGGCTCCGATGGGCAGCGCGCTTTTCACCTCGGTGGCGCTGACCGCCGCGTCGGTGTTTTGCATCGCGCATCAGGCTGTTTTGGGAACCGGCTCCTTTGCGGCGACGCCGCGATTCCTTTGGCTCACTGCCGGGTGCGCCATTATCGCGACCGTAATGCCGACGTTTCTGATCAACGCGGGACTGCAGCGGATATCCAGTGCGGCCGTCTCCATGATCTCGACCATCTCGCCCGTGGTGACGATTGGCCTGGCAGTGGCCATTCTGGGCGAGCCGTTCACATGGGCCGATGCGTTCGGCTCGGCGATGGTTCTGGCCGGGGTCGGCCTCTATGCTTGGGGCGAGAACCGGCGGACGGCAGCCGTGACGGAAACATAAGCAAAGCTCAGCGCCGAGTGCACGGCAGGGTTACGTCTGCGGGCTGTAGGGACGGCCGAACGACGGCCGCCGTTCAACGCAGATCCGGTGGGGTGGCCTCGTCCTTGAGGCTCGCGACCGCGTCGTCGAGGGACAGGACTTTCTGATCCTGCGAGCCCAGGCGGCGCATAGAGACGTTGCGTGCCTCCGCGTCGCGCGTTCCCACGGCGAGAATGACGGGCACCTTCGCGAGCGAATGCTCACGGACTTTGTAGCCGATCTTTTCGTTGCGAAGATCTGTCTCGACGCGAAGTCCGGCCGCCTTCAATTGGGCTACGACGTCCAGCGCATAGCTGTCCGCCTCGCTGGTGATCGTCGCTACGACCGCCTGCACGGGCGAAAGCCAGAGCGGAAAATGACCGGCGAAGTTCTCGATGAGGATGCCGGTGAACCGCTCGAGCGAGCCGAACATGGCGCGGTGGATCATAACCGGGGTCTTCTTCTCGGAATTCTCGTCGATATAGAATGCGCCCAGACGCCCCGCGAGATTGAAGTCGACCTGCGTCGTGCCGCACTGCCATTCGCGGATACGGCCGTTGGAGCGGCGCTTCACTTCGTCAAGCACATCCGACAAAGCCTTTTCGGCCTTGTCCCAGAGTTCATCGGCGCCGACCCGCTTTTCGGGACGGGTGGAGAGCTTGATGAAGATGTCCTCGAAGCCGAAGTCCTTGTAGATGGAGAGCATAAGATCGTTGATCTTCAGGCACTCTTCCATGATCTGGTTTTCGGTGATGAAAATGTGCGCGTCGTCCTGCGTGAAGTGGCGCACGCGCAGCATACCATGCAGGGCTCCCGACGGCTCATAGCGGTGAACCTTGCCAAACTCGGCGATCTTCAACGGCAGGTCGCGATAGCTTTTCAGTCCGTGCTTGTAGATCTGCACATGGCCGGGGCAGTTCATCGGCTTGCAGCAGAAGACGCGCTCGTCCGGCAGCGTGGTGGTGAACATGTTCTCGCCGTAGTTCTCCCAATGACCGGAGAGCTCCCAGAAATGCTTCTCCATCATGTCGGGCGAGTTCACTTCGACATAACCGGCGCGCTGCTGGGCGCGTCGCATGTAGGCGATGAGTGTCTGGAAGAGAGTCCAGCCGTTGGGATGCCAGAAGATAGAGCCAGGCGCCTCCTCCTGGAAGTGGAACAGGTCCATCTCTCGACCAAGCTTGCGATGATCCCGCTTCTCGGCCTCTTCGAGCTGATGAAGGTGCGCCTTCAGCTCGTCCTCGGACGCCCACGCGGTGCCGTAAATTCGCTGAAGCTGCGGACGCGTGGAATCCCCGCGCCAGTAGGCGCCGGCGAATTTCATCAACTTGAACGCCTTGCCGACGTGACCGGTCGACGTCATGTGCGGGCCGCGGCAGAGATCGAACCAGCCGCCCTGCTTATAGATCTTGAGGTCCTGATCTTCGGAGATCGCGTCAACCAGTTCGACCTTGAACCCTTCACCCATGGCCGCGAACGTGTCCTTGGCTTTGTCGCGCGACCAGACTTCCTTTGTGAAGGGCGCGTTCCTGGCGATGATCTCGTGCATCTTCTTTTCGATCTTGACCAGATCGTCGGGATGGAACGGTTCGGCCTTGGCGAAGTCGTAATAGAAGCCGTTCTCGATGACGGGGCCGATCGTCACCTGCGTTCCGGGCCAGAGCGACTGGACGGCTTCCGCCATGACGTGCGCGGCATCGTGCCGGATCAGTTCCAGCGCGGCGGGATCGGTGCGCGAGACGAAATTGATCGCGGCGTCTGCGGTGATCGGATCGGCAAGGTCGGCCAGAACGCCGTCGAGCTGCATGGCGACGGTGCGCTTGGCAAGCGAGGGAGAGATGGACTTGGCGACGTCCGTACCCGTGGTGCCCCTGGCAATCTTGCGCTGCGCGCCGTCCGGGAACGTCAGAGTGACGTCGGTCATCGTTCTCTCCTGTTGCTCACTCGCCGCCCACGGGTGCGGCGTAAGACGAATGTCGAAGGCTTCATGGAGCCGGTCGCGCGCCCATGTCAAGCCGGGGGCGACGACCTCAAGGCAGCGGTTTCAGTGGCGCGGGCGGGTTTGCGGGTTCGCGATGATAGAATTTCAAGGTGAGATAGGCGCCGACCCAGGACCCGACGATGGCGAACGCCACATAGACGTAGTTGTGGGTGTAACTGATCACGGCGAACGAGGAGAGCATGTACCAGGCGCTGCTCCAGTTGGCTGCCGCCAATGCACGCTTGGCCACGACGGCGGACGTAAACATGACGTAGGCGGCATCTGTGGCGGCGGTCGCCACGAATACTCCGGCGGCGATCAGATAATCGATTTCCATGGTGAACCTCGCAATGACCGGCCTGAAGCGAAAGCTGGACCCAACGTCAGCCTACCATTTCGGGAGGTTCACCGGAGCCGGACTGGCCTCGGTTCTTTGCATCGCGCGCGCTGCGGGCCCAGGCATTGCATAAAATTTTATGCAGTTCAGCGGACCTTAATTCAGGTCTCTTTCCTACATTCACCATCAAATCCGACCGCGGGCCGGAACGCTGCCAGGGTGATCTATGCAAGCGCCGAAACTGCTCATTCGTAAAGGAATGGTTGCGATTCAGGGGCGCAACAGGCCCTGCATCCAAGTCCTAGCCGTCCTCGATCCTCTTCTCAAAACCAAACTCGAAGAGAATTTCCTGACGGAAAACCTTTTCAAGCGGTCAGCGTACGCCAACGGATTTCCGGCCGGCACACCGCAGCCCACTCCTTCGCTCGTGCCCCATCTCGGCGCGATGCTGAAGAGTGACGCCTGTCCGGAAGTCACGGTCAAGACGCTGCTGGCCGGACAGCTGTTCCAGGCGCAGTCGGTCTGGGAAATGAAAGCCTTCGAGTACATCGCCCAGCGCGCCTTCGATGCGCTCGTCGATTTCTGTTCGAGCGTGGTAGAACTCGGAACCGAGACAGTCTACGCGCCGCCCGAAGTGCTGCGCATCGCGGACGCCGTCCTGCCTGCGGCGCCGGCCGTTCCCGCGCCCCCCGAGAGCATACCGGCTGCCGCGTGAGCGGAGGCGAACGCTCAGTTCGGTGATCGATTCTCAGGTGTGATCCGCCAGCGCCCGTAGCGCCATGGTGCGAGAGGATGGTGTTCGCGGGAGAGATCGGGCACCGG
>JALOTA010000061.1 GCA_025458125.1 Hyphomicrobium sp. | reverse complement strand
TGGTCGGGGCGACATGATTCGAACACGCGACCCTCTGCTCCCAAAGCAGATGCTCTACCAGGCTGAGCTACGCCCCGATGTCCCACTGTCTGCCGGTTCGTCCGGCCCGGGTCAAGCGCCGCCTGATCACAGGCTCGCTCAGCGCTTCACGGCCGGGTCCCCGTGCCGAAATGACGATGCCGCACCTTGTCACCCGGCTTCAGGCCGAGCTTGCGCGCGCTGCCGCCGGCAATCTCCAACACGGCAGCGACGGCCCCGTTCGATGAAATGACCTCCTCTGAATGCGGTTCGGTCATTTCAGCAATGCGATGCACCGTGCCGTCGGCCCGGATGAACACCATATCCAGCGGAATGTAGGTATTGCGCATCCACATCGAGGATTCGCGCGGCGGATCGTTGGTGAACAACATCCCGTAACGCTCCGGAAGCTCCGTCCGATACATCAGGCCAAGCGCCTGACGGGCAGGCGTGTCGGCGAGTTCGACGTCGATCGCCACCACGCCTGATGCCGTTACCAGTTCCAGCTTTTCCGTTGCCCGTGCGGCCGGCTCGGCGCCGGCATCATCTGGCGCCACGACGAGCGCCCCGAGGCCGGGAACAAAAAAGCCAAGGGCCGCCCCCAGGACGGCCCTCGCCATATATTGGTGTCTCGCCATGCCTCGTCCCATCAGTGCGGGGACGGCGGCACTCCCTGTGTCGGACCGTCCGGCCTCAATTCAGCAGCCATGACGCCCTTCGAACCGTAACCCCAGCGCACGAGCAGTGTCTGCCCGGGGCGCAATTCGGTGAAACCGAAGCGGCGCAGCGTCTCCATGTGGCAGAAGATATCCGGGGTCCCCTCACCACGCGTCAAGAAGCCAAAACCGCGAACACGGTTGAACCACTTGACGCTGGCCCGCTCCCAGTCGCTCTCGGCCACAACCTGGACGTGTGTCCGCTGCGGCAGGAGAGACGGGTGAATCGCCGTGCTCTCGTCCATCGAAAGAATGTGGAACGCCTGCATGCCCTTCGGGCGCTTGAGCACCTGACAGTGCACCCTCGCCCCCTCGTAGGCGGTCTGATAACCGCCCGCTCGCAGGCAGGTGACGTGCAGCAGAACGTCCTGCAAACCATTGTCGGGGACGATGAACCCATAGCCCTTGGAGACGTCGAACCATTTGATGGTGCCGGCGATCTCGACGACCTCAACGCCATCCTCCAGGCGGGCCGCTTCGACCGCATTCCCCTGACCGGCGACCGGTGTCGCCGGAGGACCTTTGACTTCCCCCATGTGCCTTACCCCGCTTACTTGTGCTCTGTCCGTACTGCTTCCGCACCGGTGCAGGAGCCTCCCAGAGCCCTCACTACAAGGGGTCCCGAACCGGTGTGTTAACTATGCCAGCGTGTGCCCATCACGCTACCCCATTTTTCATCCCCCACCCGCTCCCCGCCCCCTTGTTCACAGGAAGATCAATACTCTAACCTTTTGACCTGACGAGGAGATTGCCAGCCCGTCCATAGCCGAGACTTTCTTGGGAATTCTATTTTGAACGATATGTAGAAGGTGAATTTCTGACAGATCCTGGCGTTCGCGACGGCGAATCAGGAACTTTCTGATTCGTGTTTTCGGCCGGTGATTTGTGCCCGCCACTTCGAAGTCCGGATCGACAGCTTGGCAGGCATGCGTCCACCACTTATCCACAAGGCCCGGTCGTCAGAAACGAAACGACCGCGTTGACGGCTGGCAAATCTGCCACAACCAACGGCGAGGGAGCGCGCATGAGATACCTGCACACCATGGTACGCGTGCGCGACGTCGCCGAAAGCCTACGCTTTTACTGCGATCAACTGGGTCTCGAGGAAGTCCGCCGGATCGACAACCCGGCCGGACGCTTCACACTCATCTTTCTTGCAGCGCCAGGAGACCGCCAGCGCGCCATGGCGGACAAGGCGCCGCTTCTTGAATTGACCTACAATTGGGATCCTCACGAGTACGGCTCCGCTCGCAATTTCGGGCATCTCGCCTTCGAGGTCGAAGACATCTACATGACTTGCCAGAGGTTGCACGACGCGGGCGTGCCGATTGCCCGCCCGCCTCGCGACGGCCGGATGGCGTTCGTTCGCTCGCCCGATCTGATCTCAGTCGAACTGCTGCAGAAGGGCGCTTCACTGCCGCCGGCGGAACCTTGGAAATCGATGCCCAACGACGGCTCTTGGTAGAAACAGCACAACGGCCCATCCCTGAATGAAAGAAGTCGCCATCATGGGCGCCGGCCCCGCCGGTCTCGCCGCCGCCGAAACACTCGCCCGACACGGCGTGCGGGTGACGATCTTCGAGCGGATGCCCTCTCCCGCCCGCAAGTTCCTGATGGCCGGCCGCGGCGGATTGAACCTCACGCACTCCGAAGACCTCGACCTGTTTCTGAGCCGCTATGGCCGTCGCCGGGGGAACATCGCACCAGCGCTCGCCGCGTGGTCTCCCTCCGATGCCGTTGCCTGGGCCGAGGGCCTGGGCCAGGAAACATTCATAGGATCGAGCGGACGGATCTTTCCCAAGGCGATGAAGGCTTCCCCGCTGCTGCGGGCATGGCTGAGGCGGCTCTCCGATCTTGGCGTGGAAATCAAGTTACGCCACGCGTGGACGGGCTGGAACGATGCCGGGCAGCCGCTGGTCAGCGATAACGGCCTGCCGCCTCAGCCGATTGAATGTGACGCCACCATTCTCGCTTTTGGAGGTGCAAGCTGGCCGCGTCTCGGATCGGACGGCGCATGGCGCGCGACACTGCAGGCCCATGGCATTCCCGTCGCCCCATTCGCCGCATCGAACTGCGGCCTCCTCGTCGATTGGAGCGAGCATTTCAAATCGCGCTTCAACGGTGAACCCTTGAAACGCATCGCCGCCACCTTTGCCGGCGAAACCCAGCGCGGCGAAGCGGTGATAACCCACCGCGGACTTGAAGGCGGAGCGATCTACGCGTTGTCGTCGAAGATTGCCGCCCAGCCAGCCGAAGGAAGCCCCAGCACAATCGAACTTGACCTCAAGCCGGATGAGACTCTGGAGATCGTGACAGCCCGGCTGCGCCGCCCGCGCGGCAAGGACTCCATCTCGAACTGGCTGCGCAAATGCCTGAAGCTCCCCCCTGCCGCCATCGGCCTGCTGCGGGAAGTCCGTCGCGACCTGCCCGGCGACCCGGATGATCTGGCCAAACTCATCAAGCACCTGCCGCTCACGATCGCGGGGATCGCAAGCCTCGACCGTGCCATCTCCACGGCCGGGGGCGTACCCTTCGAGGCGCTCGATGAGAACCTGATGCTCAAGCACCGTCCCGGGACGTTCATCGCCGGCGAAATGCTCGACTGGGATGCCCCGACCGGCGGCTATCTCCTCCAGGCGACCCTGGCCACCGGAGTTCAGGCGGCCAACGGCGTGATCGCCTGGATAGGTTCGTAACGGCGAATGCAAATGCCGGTTACCCAACGGCCCCAGCCGGGCGTCCGGCAAACGATTGCGCGCCCCAGCCAGTAGAAAAAATTTTCTTCCTGAGCGATTGTCTGGCAAAGCAATCCGTTCTTTTTTCTAAGAACCCCTTCATGTGGGAATTGATTTCGCCTAAGTTGCGGCCCATCCGGAGGTTACATGACACGCTCTTCTTCCGACCCGCAGTCCACGGGGACTGCGAGCCAGCCGGTTTTGTCCGGCGGCCCCGAACGGGCTGCTTCACTGGACGAGGCGCTGTCCGCCGCGCCCGACCTCGACACGCGCCTCCGCCTCATTGCCGGACAGATCGAGGGCCGCGTCGCCTTCTCCACGTCAGTGGGTATCGAGGACCAGGCGGTTTTCGCCGGAATTGCTTCGGCCGGCCTGCCCTTCGATGTGTTCACGCTCGATACCGGCCGCCACTTCCCTGAAACCTACGAAACGCTGGAAGCCACGACGGCACGCTACGGCCGTTCCATCCGCGTTGTGTTTCCCGATGCGCAGGAGGTCGAAGCCCTCGTCGCGCGCGACGGCATCATGGGCTTCCGACAGGCGGTCGAGAACCGCATTTCCTGTTGCGACGTTCGCAAGGTCCGTCCGCTCAATAAGGCGCTGGCCGGCGCGGCAGGCTGGATCACCGGGTTGCGCCGCGAGCAGTCGGCCGGACGCGCGCACGTGCCTTTCGCCGAATGGGACGCCAAACTCAATCTTGTGAAACTCAATCCCATCGCCGACTGGTCGCTCGAAACGCTCGAGCAATACATCGAGAGCAACACCGTTCCCGTCAACCCGCTGCACGCTCAGGGATTCCCATCCATCGGTTGTCAGCCTTGCACGCGCGCCATCCGCGCCGGCGAGGACATTCGCGCCGGCCGCTGGTGGTGGGAAAACGAAGAAGGCAAGGAATGCGGGCTGCACAATCGCCCCAAGGTCAAGGAAGCTGCCGCATGACTGCGCAATTCACGCATCTCGACCTGCTCGAATCCGAGAGCATCCACATCTTCCGCGAAGCGGCGGCGCAGTTCCGCAAGCCGGTGCTGCTGTACTCCATCGGCAAGGACTCGACCGTTCTGCTTCACCTCGCCCGCAAGGCGTTCTGGCCGGGCAAGCTGCCGTTCCCGATCCTCCATGTGAACACGACATGGAAGTTCAAGGAAATGATTACGTTCCGCGATAGGTGGGTCAAGGAGTTCGGCCTCGATCTCATCGAGATGACCAACCACGACGCGATTGCCAAGGGCATGAACCCTTACGATTATGCCCCGTCCGTCTATACGGACGTGATGAAGACGGTGCCGCTGAAGGCTGGTCTCGATCAGTACGGCTTCGACGGCGCCTTTGGCGGCGCACGTCGCGACGAAGAAGCAAGCCGCGCGAAGGAGCGCGTGTTCTCGTTCCGCGCCGAAGGCCATCGATGGGACCCGCGCCGCCAGCGTCCCGAGATGTGGCGCCTTCTCAACGGCCGCCTAGGTGCCGGAGAGACCGCCCGCATCTTCCCGCTGTCGAATTGGACCGAGCGAGACATCTGGCGCTACATCATGCGCGAGAACCTCGAAGTCGTGCCCCTTTATCTGGCCAAGGAGCGCCCCACGATCGAGCGTAACGGCCAGCTCCTCATGTACGACGACGATCGCTTCCCGCTGAAGCCAGGCGAAAAGCCCGTGATGCGCTCCATCCGCTTCCGCACGCTGGGATGCTGGCCGCTCACCGCCGCCGTCGAATCCACCGCCTCGACACTGGAAGACGTCGTCGCCGAAACGCTTGGCGCCCGCACCTCCGAACGTTCCGGCCGCCTCATCGACCATGATCAGGTCGGCGCCATGGAAAAGAAGAAGCAGGAAGGTTACTTCTGATGACTGCACAAACGGCCTTGAAGGATACGAACGTTACGCCGCTCGTGCAGCCTCCCGCCGACACGCTGGCGGAGGTCGCCCCCGAGTTGTCAGGAATGCTGCGTGTGTTGACGTGCGGTTCGGTGGACGACGGCAAGTCCACTCTGATCGGCCGCCTGCTATGGGACGCAACCGACCTGTTCGACGACCAGCGCGCAACCTTGGAACGCGGCCGCAGGGTCGATGGCGGTCATCCCGACTTTTCCCTGCTCATGGATGGCCTGGTTGCCGAGCGCGAACAGGGCATCACGATCGACATTGCATGGCGCTATTTCGACACCAAGACGCGCCGCCTTGTCGTGATCGACAGCCCCGGCCATGAACAGTACACGCGCAACATGGCCTCGGGCGCGTCCCATGCCGATGTCGCCATCATGCTCATCGATGCCCGTCACGGCATCAAGACCCAGACGCGCCGTCACGCCGCCATTCTCGATCTCGTCGGCTTGAAGCGCGTCATCCTGGCCGTCAACAAGATGGACCTTGTCGACTGGTCCGAAAGCCGCTTCCGCCAGATCGAACACGACTTCAGAACTCTGATGTGGCGTTTCGGCTTCCGCGAAGCCGTCGCCATTCCGGTCGCGGCAGTCTCTGGCGACAACGTCGCCACGCGTTCTCGCATGATGCCTTGGTATAGCGGCCCCTCCCTGCTTCAGCATCTGGAAGAGATCCCGAGCCGCGGCACCGAGCCGACCGGCGCATTCCGCATGCCCGTCCAGACGGTGTTGCGCGACACGCGCGCCGATTTCCGCGGACTTGCGGGCACAATCTCATCGGGCACCGTTCGCGTCGGCGACACGGTTGTCGACCCCGTCAGCCGCCGCACCGCCAAGGTGCAGCGCATCGCCACCATGAACCGCGATTTCGAGGAAGCGATCCAGGGGCAAGCCGTCGCCATCCAGCTCGACACCGATCTCGACGTGTCGCGAGGCTCGGTTCTGGCCGCTCCCGAAGCCGCTCCCGTGGTGGCGCGCACCCTCGAAGCGCGCTTCGTATGGCTGTCTGAAACACCCTTCGACAAGAAGGGCAGCTATCTCGTGCGAACGGCAACGGACCTCGTGCCGGTAACCGGCATCGAGATTAAATCCCTGCTCGACCTGGAATCACTGGCCATCCATCCCGCAACGGCGTGCAAGGTCAACGACATCGCGATCGCTCACGTTGCCCTTGGCCGGGCCACCG
The DNA here is from genome assembly GCA_025458125.1 of Hyphomicrobium sp. GTDB lineage: Bacteria > Pseudomonadota > Alphaproteobacteria > Rhizobiales > Hyphomicrobiaceae > JAGVSR01. Next base: position 16,774 of record JALOTA010000061.1, on the reverse strand, counting down.
CCATCGACCGCTTTGCCGAAGCTCCCGAAACCGGCGCCTTCATGCTCGTCGACGCCATCACTGGAGCAACGATCGCCGGCGGCACCGTGACGGCGGCAAGCCCCGACATCCAGCAGCAGGACAACGTCTTCATGCTCACGCGGGCCCTTCTTGCCCGTGGACTGTGCTCCGACCTTCCCAACACGCAAGATGCCGAGGCCGAGTTCCGCCGCCGCGCCAACGAGGTCGCGCTGCTGTTGCGCTCGGCGGGCGTCGCGGTCGAAATCGAAAGCCTGCCCGACTACGTCATCTGACGTTCTAACCCTCATCACACAGAACCGATAACAACAAGATCATGTGGGAAGACGTCATCCTCTTTGCCGTCGTGGGTTTCGTCGCGCAGATGGTCGACGGCGCCATCGGCATGGCCTACGGAATCAGCGCATCGACGGCGCTGCTCAGCATGGGTGTTCCGCCGGCGACCGCGAGCGCCTGTGTTCACGCGGCTGAGACCTTCACGACCGGGGCATCGGGTCTCGCCCATTGGAAGTTCGGCAACATCGACAAGAAGCTGCTCGCCCGCCTCGTCATTCCCGGGATGATCGGCGGCGCGCTCGGCGCCTATGCGCTCTCGTCTTTGCCGGGCGACGCGCTGAAGCCATATATCGCCCTGTATCTCCTGCTCCTCGGCGTCTTCATCGTCTGGAAGGCCGTTGGGCAGACCGAGAAGCGTGAAGGCGTGGAGCCTAAGGCCGTGGCGCCACTCGGCCTCTTCGGCGGCTTCCTTGATGCCCTTGGCGGCGGCGGATGGGGACCACTGGTCACCTCGTCTCTGCTCGGCCAAGGTACGACGCCGCGTTATGCAATCGGCACCGTCAACCTGTCGGAATTCTTCGTCACGCTGACCATCTCGACGACGTTCTTTCTCACGATCGGCCTCGACCTTTGGCCGATCATTACCGGCCTCATCATAGGTGGCATGATTGCCGCGCCGTTCGCGGCCTATGCGACGAAGCACCTGCCGGACAAAGTTCTGATGATCATGGTCGGCACCGTCGTCGTCTTGCTGAGCCTCCGAACTCTTTTGAATGCATTGGGCTGAGCAAGTGCCGCCATGGACGCGCTGATTGCAAATTCACTCGGCCTGATCCTCGGCGGCGGCTTCGTCATTGGATTTCTCATCGGCATCACCGGTGTCGGTGCCGGCTCGTTGACAACGCCGCTCTTGATTTCAGGCGTCGGCGTCTCGCCTGCTGTGGCAGTCGGGACGGATCTCCTGTTCGCAGCTGCTACGAAAATGAGCGCGGCTTGGCGCCATCACCGGCTCGGCAATGTCGATTGGCCAATACTTGGCTGGCTCGCGGCGGGAAGCCTGCCCGGTGCGTCCGCGGTCCTGCTCTGGCTTTATCTGGCAAACCCCGACACGGTCCTGGTGGCCTGGTACGTCAAGCGGGCTTTGGCGGTAACGCTCGTCGTCAGCGCGGCGGCAATCCTGATTTTTCCGGTGCTGAAGCGGTGGCAGCCGCAGGGCTTCGACGATCCCGTGACTGAAACCGCCGCCAGATGGGCCCCGACCATGTTCTTCGGAGTCATCCTCGGAGCCGCCGTGGCCCTGACTTCGGTCGGCGCAGGCGCGATCGGCGTCGCGGCGCTGACGAGCATCTATCCGCACATGATGGCGCGGCGTGTCGTCGGTACCGATATCGTTCACGCGGTACCTCTGACATTCCTCGCGGGCGCGGGCCACGCCGGAATGGGTCACATCGATGTCACCCTGCTCGTGGCTCTGCTGTGCGGGTCAATTCCCGGCATCCTCATCGGATCGCGATTGACGGGCAAGCTGCCGGACTGGGCGCTGCGCATCGGCCTGTCGTCCGTGTTGCTTTACGCTGCCTACATGTTGGCGAGCCGATAGGCGTCCCGTCTTGCGGGCACATTGCGCCGCGCCTAGTGTTGGATCCTCTGACCCTTGGAGGCACCGCTCCATGCTGGATTATTCGAGCCTCGTCGGCGTTGGCGCGACAGCGCACTCGTTCGACGCCGGAGAGAAAGTCTTCAAGCAGGACGATCCGGCCGTCCACCTCTACGTGGTTCGCTCCGGCCGCATTCAGATCGTGACCTACGGGACCGTACTGGAAAATGTCGGACCCGGCGGCGTATTCGGCGAAATGGCCCTGATCGACGAGGCGCCCCGCAGTGCGGCGGCCATTGCCATCGAACCGACCGAAGTTCTCGAACTGAGCCGCGCCCAGTTTCTCGCGCTCATCCAGGAGACCCCGGAATTCGCGCTTCACTTGATGGCAGTCCTTGCCAAACGAATCCGCCGGATGAACGAGAGCCTCTAAGACAGAAAAGGCGGCCCGGGAGCCGCCTTTCGGAGCGCAGGTGACGACGCTCTCGTATTCAGGTCGCGGCCAGCACCACGTCGTCGTGGAATGTATTGCCGGCAGCCGTTGCCTTCACGATACCGGCGCGGATTACGAAGTCGCCGAAGTGCTCGCCTCCCGACCGCTCTTTCGCGTAGCGCTGGATGATCGGCGTGAGCAGCTTGAGAATCTGTTCCCGGTTCACATCCTGCGCGAATAACTTGGACAACCGGCTGCCATCGAACGCCGCTCCAAGATAGAGGTTGTAGAGCCCCGGGGCGCGGCCGACAAAACCGATCTCGGCGAGAAACGGGCGCGCGCATCCGTTGGGACAGCCCGTCATCCGCACGACGATGTCTTCCTCGCGCAGCCCCGCTTTGTCGAGCACGTCCTCCAGATCGGTGACCAGCCCCGGCAGGAACCGCTCGCTTTCCGCAAGAGCCAGCGCGCATGTCGGCAAGGCCACGCACGCCATCGCGTTGCGCCGCATCCCCGACGATGTTGCGATCGAAACCCCGTGCTGCTCCAGCAGCGCCTCGATCTTCGGCTTCTGTTTCGCCGTCACGTTGGCGATGACGAGGTTCTGGTTCGATGTCACGACGAAATCGACGCCGCCCGCCTTCGCGATTTCACGCAGCACCGTGCGCAGCCGGACAGCCGGCGTGTCCTTCACGCGACCGTTCTCGACATAGAGCGTCAGATGCCACTTCTTGTCGGCTGCCTTGCCGTCGAGCGTCTGCCGCCAGCCGATCGGATCGCCCGTCGACGTGAACGTGAACGGCCTTGCCGCTTTCAGCTGGTAGCCAAGCCGCTTCTCCACCTCGGCCTTGAACGCTTCGATACCGACGCGCTCGATCGTGTACTTGAGACGGGCATTCTTGCGCACGGCCCTGTTGCCCCAGTCGCGCTGCACCGTGACGACCTTCTCCGCCACGTCGATCGCCTGCTCCGGCGTACAGAAGCCGATCAGATCCGCCGTCCGGGGAAATGTGTCAGTTTCGCCGTGGGTCATGCCCATGCCGCCACCGACCGTAACATTCCAGCCGGCAACCTCGCCCTTGTCCACGATGGCGATGAAGCCCAGGTCGTGCGCGTAGATATCGACGTCGTTGTCTGGCGGCACCGCGACGACGGTCTTGAATTTGCGCGGCAGATAGTGCGTGCCGTAGATCGGTTCGCTCTCCGCAGGGGCCGTGCCTCCCGACTGCACCACCTTTTCATCGTCGAGCCAGATCTCGTGATAGGCTCCCGTCCGCGGCAGAAGATGCGCGCTCACGGCCTTGGCCAGCGTCTCCGCCTCCTTGTGGGCCTTGGACAGAAACGGATGCGATGCCGACATCACGTTGCGATTGACGTCGCCGCAAGCCGCGATGGTATCAATGCAGGCCGCATTGATCGCCTGCATCGTCCGCTTCAGGTTTGACTTGATGACCCCGTGATACTGGAACGTGGCGCGGGTCGTGAGCCGCAGCGTCCCGTTGGCATAAGTACCCGCGATGTCGTCGAGCTTCAGCCACTGATCCGGCGTGACGACCCCGCCCGGGATGCGCAGCCGGATCATGAATGAAAAAGCCTTTTCCAGCTTCTTCTTCGTCCGTTCCGCCCGCACGTCGCGGTCGTCCTGCATGTAGGACCCGTGAAACTTCAGGAGCTGCGTATCGTCTTCCTCGATCGCACCCGTTTCCACGTGCGACAGGCCATCGGCAATGCCGCCGCGCAGCAGACGGCTTTTTTCCTTGATGACTTCGTTCTTCGAGCGCGTTTCGGTCATGTCAGTCTCGCTCAATACACATCGCGCTGGTAGCGCCCGGCCTTGGTCAGCTCCTTGAGCCGCGCGCGGCCCGCTTCCTCGTCGCCTTTCAGCGGCTCGGCCAGAATCTTGACAAGTGTGCTGTCGACATCCTTCGCCATGCCTTTCTCGTCGCCGCAGACGTAGACATGCGCGCCGTCCTCCAGCCACGCGAGAATGTCCTGGCGCTGCTGCCACAGGCGGTGCTGAACGTAGATCTTCTCCGGCTGGTCGCGTGAGAAGGCGACATCGATGCGCGACAGCGCGCCCGAAGCCAGATGATCCTGCCATTCGAGCTGATACAGGAAGTCGTTGGTGAAGTTGCGCTCACCGAAGAATAGCCAGCTCTTGCCCTTGGCGCCGGTCTCGACTCGATCTTCGATAAAGCCGCGATAGGGCGCGACGCCGGTACCGGCACCGATCATGATGATGGGCCGGTTCCCATCCGCCGGCAGCGCGTAATGCCGGTTGGGTTTCACGTAGACGCGAACCTTGTCGCCAACCTTGCGCCGGTCGGCGAAATAGGTGGACGCCACGCCGCCCCGCTTGCGCCCGTGGCTCTCCCAGCGCACGGCGCCGACTAGCAGATGCGCCTCGCCAGGATGCGCCTTTATGCTGGATGCAACCGAATAGAGACGGCCCGGCAAAGGACGTACCAGCCCCACGAGCTGCTCCGCAGTCAGCTTCTCGGGATATGCGGAAAGAAGATCAACGAACTGCCGGTCGGCCGAAAACGCCGCGAACGCATCGCCCTCCAGAAGCTTGGCCACATCCTTGCGGCCTGTGAGCTTGGCATAGGCATCGACGGTCGCCCGCGACAGAGTCGTGATGTCGAAACCCTTCGCCAACTTGACGACAAGGGCGGCATCGCCATCGAGCCCGGCGGCGCGGGCCACGTCGGCCGCAAGAGCCGGGTCGTTCTCAGGCAGAACGCCAATTGCGGCACCCGGCTCATAAGTGAAGCCTTCCGCCTCGACGGCGACTTCGACATGGTAGGTTTCGCGGCTCGACCCAGACCCGTTCAGATTGATGAGTGCCGTCACTTCCCCTTCCGCGGGGTTGTCAGCCGTGTAGAGCGGCTCGGCTGGCTCATCGTCGGCCGGTACCCCCTTGAAATCGACATGCACGACCGTTGCCGATGGCACGTCCGCGGCCGGAGCGAACTTTTCCAGGAGCGCATCGGTCCAGCTTGACGCCGCCTTGGCGAAATCCAGGTCGAGATCGATGCGGTCATGAATTCGGACGGCGCCGAGTTCGGCGAGCCGCGCGTCGATTTTCTTTCCCGTCTCGCAGAAGTTCACATAGGCCGTATCGCCGAGCGCCAGCACCGCGTACTTGACGCCATCGAGACGCGGAGCCGCATCGCTCATCAACTCCTTGTAGAAGTCGACGGCGCGCTGCGGAGGATCGCCCTCGCCCCAGGTCGAGATATAGACGGCGAGGTTCTTCGCCTTGGCGATTGCAGCCACATCCACGTCGCCCATGTCGACGACCTTGGCATCGCAGTTCAGCTTGGCGGCCACCTTCTTGGCCTTGAACGCAAGACCTTCCGCATTGCCGCTTTCGCTGCCGTAGAGGATCGTGAGCGGCACGCGCGGGCGCTGCACGGAAACGGGTTGAACGGTAGCCGCAGCGCCGGCGCCGCCCTGCGCCGCATCGAGCCCGGCGAGAAACCCCGACAGCCAACTGCGCTGCAAAGGCGTGGACCGCTGCACAAGCTGGTTCAGGAAGGCCAGGTCTTCGGCGCTGAACGGCGCGTTCTTCGGCAAGGGAGGCAAGGCCACGATGTCTCTCTCCTTCAGAAAGCGTCGGATGCTGACGCAGCGTGGGCACGCCCGGCCGCACGATCGGCAGACGCATGGAAGACGTGCACCTTCTCCGGCATCGTCAGATTGGCATCATTCCAGTCGAGACCGCCGAAAATGATAGCCGGCCCCTTGATGCCGAACGCATCGATGGCGTCGACGAGATCGGCAAGGCTGGTCGCCACGGCCAGTTCGTTGGCACGCGCCCCGTTCTCAACCACGACGACGGGCAGAGTAGCGGGCGCACCGGCGCCCAGAAGCTTCTGGCGCAACGTTCGCGCCGTGCGCACGCCCATATATATGGCGAAAGCCTGGCCCGGCGCCGACAGAGACGACCAATCGAGATTCACGTCGCCGTCGGCCGTCGCACCGGTTACGAGCGAGAACTGCCGCACGCTCTCCCGTAGCGTGAGCGGCAGCGCGATGCTCGCAGCACACGCATGCGCAGCCGTGATACCGGGCACGATTTCGACGGCAATGCCAGCGGCGCGAACGGCGGCGATCTCTTCGGCCGCCCTCCCGAATACGAATGCATCACCGCCCTTGAGCCGCGCAACCAACCGCCCCTTGAGCGCCTCGCGCACCAGCACGCGATTGATCTCGTCCTGCGGCGTGGATGGCCCGCCCGCCTCTTTTCCGACGGCGATCACCTCTGCATCGGGCCGGGCATAGGCAAGGACCTCCTCACCGACAAGCCGGTCCACCACCAGCACATCGGCGTCCCCGATGCGGCGCATGGCGCGCACGGTCACAAGGTCCGGATCGCCCGGACCGCAGCCGATCAGCAGAACGCGGCCGGCACCCTTGGCGCCTGGACGTTGTCCTGCGATGGTTCCCGTCGGAAAGCCAGCCTGGGAATCCGGAAAGCGCGCACGCGCACCGTCGCGTATCACCGCAACTGTCCAGGGGGCGCAACATACCACGGAAATATTATTCTTCAATAGAAATCATATTGTTACGTTCAAAAGAATTTTATTCCACTTACAGTCGAAGAGCGGGCCATTTTTTGCTCTAGAAACCAGAACTTTGCCAAGCCACGCGATTCCGGCCGTCATCGCAGCGCTGCAAAATCCGCCATGTCTTCTGATCTCGCGCAAAGTTTGCCTTATGGGGCGCTAAAGTTCTGTTAGATCACACGCTTTCGTGACCCCAAGTGACTTGAATGCACATCGGGGATTGTGATCTTTAGAGACATTCGAAACCGGCGGAAGCTGGTGTCCATGAGCCCCAACCAGAGAAAAGCGGGGTGAATTGGAGCGCTCTCGGGAGGAGCGTACGATCAAAAAAGACCGAGATAGCTGCCTTTGGAGGAACCTGCGATGAAGACCTGGACCAAGCCTGCCGTTCGCGAACAGGAAGTCGGCCTGGAAGTGACGTCCTATCTGCCGGCTGAAATCGACGTCATCTGAACCTGGATATTGGCCGGCGCGCGCTTGCGCCGCCCCCAATGCGATGCGGCGGCCCTGAAGTCGGCCGCCGTCGTCGTTTACGCACCTGGATGGTGCGCCCTCGTTCAACTCGCCGGAAAAATTATGCTGATCAAAATACTCGGGGCGTCCGCCGGTGGTGGATTCCCGCAGTGGAACTGCAACGGCCACATGAGTGCGAGCGCGCGGGCCCGCAAGCCTGGATTCGCGGCTCGCACCCAATCCTCTCTCGCCGTCTCATCAGACGGCAAACGATGGGTTCTGCTCAATTGCTCACCTGACCTGCGCGAGCAGATCGCCAACGTGCCGGAACTCTGGCCTGATCCCAACGGCCCACTTCGCAATTCCCCGATCAAGGCCGTGATCGTCACCAATGCCGATGTCGATCATATCATCGGCCTCATCAACCTGCGCGAGGGTACGCCTTTCACGATCTACGGCTCGGACCGGGTCCTGAAGACGATCAACTCCAATTCCGTCTTCAATGTCTGCAATCCGTCCATCGTGCCGCGTCTCGAACTGCCGCTCGACCAATCGCTCCAGATCGAGGACCACGGCGACGACCTCGGCCTGACGGTCGAAGCCTTCGCTGTGCCGGGCAAGATCGCGCTGTTCCTCGAAGATACATCCGACAAAAAGTCGTTCGGCAGCCGTGAGGGCGATACCATCGGTCTCAAGGTGACTGAGACGGCAACCGGACGCTTCTTCTATTATGTCCCTGGCTGCGCCGACGTGGACCCTCCGCTGGCCACGCGGCTGAAAGGCGCCCCGCTGATCTTCTTCGACGGGACCCTCTACACCGACGACGAGATGATCCGGCAGGGACTTCTCAACAAGACGGGCGCCCGCATGGGCCACATCTCGATATCTGGGTCCAACGGCTCGATTGCTGCGTTCAAGGACCTGAACGTGAAGCGCAAGATCTACGTCCACATCAACAACTCGAACCCCGTGCTCGATGACAATTCGCCCGAGCGCAAGGTGGTCGAAAACGCCGGCTGGGAGGTCGGCTTCGACGGAATGGAGATCAGGATATGACGGACATCCACCTGAAAGGCACGGCCCGGACCGACAACAGGCTCTGGTCTCCCGACGAGTTCGAGGCCGCGATCCAGGCCGTTGGCGCGGAGCGCTACCACGACAAGCACCCCTTCCATAAGCTGTTGCACGGCGGCAAGCTCCAGAAGCCCCAGGTCGCCGCGTGGGCGCTCAACCGGTTCTGTTACCAGTCCGCCGTGCCGCGCAAGGACGCGGCCCTCATCAGCCGCGTCTACGACCGCGAGTTGCGCCGCGAATGGATCCACCGGGTTCTCGAACATGATGGTTATGGCGAGGACGACGGCGGGATCGAGCGCTGGCTGGTTCTGACGGATGCTCTGGGACTCGACCGCGACTATGTGCAGTCGATGCGCGGCGCCCTCCCGGCGACGCGCTTTGCGGTGGAGGCGTACGTTACCTTCGTTCGCGAGCAGCCGCTGACCGTTGCGGTCGCTTCGTCTTTGACCGAGCTCTTCGCTCCCAAGATCCACAAAGAGCGCATCGCCGGGATGCTCGAGAACTACGATTTCATCGACGACAGGGTGATGGGATATTTCAAGAAACGGCTGGTGCAGGCGCCGGCCGATGCCGACTTCGCTCTGAATTACATCAAGCAGCACGCCGCCACGCGCGCAGAGCAGGAAGCCTGCGTCGACGCCGTCCGCTTCAAGTGCAACGTCCTGTGGGTGCAGCTCGACGCCCTCTACCATGCCTATGTGAACGGTCATGTGCCACCCGGTGCATGGCGCCCGGAGGACCTCGGACAATGAGCCTCGGACAATTCGCCAAACGCGAACGCACCATCATCACGGCCGACTGCCGCCCGAGCCTTCCCCGCTTCGTCAAGATGCGTCACGACGCGGGCCGTGGCCGTTGGATCCTGCTCGCCCCCGAACGGGTCTTCAACCCCGACGACATCGCTGTCACCGTTCTGCAGAAATGCGACGGCGCTCGGACGGTTGCCGATATCGCCCACATACTCGCGGACGATTACAAGGCCCCCGCCGACATGATCTTGAAAGACATCATCGACATGCTGCAGGACCTCTCCGACAAGGGTGTCTTGAACGCCGGCGAACCAAAGAACTGAACGGAGCCAAGCCATGAACGAGGTCACCCCTGTCGAGACCTGCGCGGTTGCCGCCGTCGATGCGTCGTGCGCCCGCGCCCCGGTCGGCATGCTGTGCGAGTTGACGCATCGCTGTCCCCTGCAGTGCCCCTACTGTTCTAATCCCACGGAACTCGATCGCGTCTCGACGGAACTGACCACTGCCGAGTGGCAGAACGTCATGCGCCAGGCGGGAGAACTGGGAATTCTCCAGGTTCACCTCTCCGGTGGCGAACCGACTGCCCGCAAGGACCTGGAAGAGATCCTCGATGCCGCCGTGAAGGCCGGTCTCTACACCAACTTGATCACGGCAGGCGTCACGCTCACGCGCGACCGTCTGATGAAGCTCGCTGACATCGGCCTCGATCACGTCCAGCTTTCGATCCAGGATGTCGACCCGGAGAATGCCGACCGCATCTCCGCCTACAAGGGCGGGCTGGCGAAGAAGGTCGAAGTCTCGCAGTGGACCAAGGAAGCGGGCATGGCGTTGACCATCAACGCCCCGATCCACCGCCAGAACATCGTCAATGTGCCACGCATGATCGAGTTCGCCGTCGAATGCGGCGCCGGTCGCATCGAAATCGCGCACGTGCAGTACTATGCCTGGGCGCTGCTCAACCGCGGTGCGCTGATGCCGACGCGGGAAAGCTTCATGACCGCCGCCAAGCAGGTCGAGGAAGCCCGCGAGAGGTACAAGGGCATCATCGTCATCGACATGGTCGTTCCCGATTACTACGCCAAGTTCCCGAAGCCCTGCATGGGCGGATGGGCCAAGCAGATCCTGAACGTCACGCCGTCGGGCCGCGTGCTGCCCTGCCATGCCGCGGAGTCGATCACGCACCTCACGTTCGACAACGTCAAGGACCGGCCGCTGGCTGACATCTGGCTCAACGGCGACGCCTTCAACAAGTACCGCGGCACCGAATGGATGAAGGAACCCTGCCGCACCTGCCCGCGCAAGGAAATCGACTTCGGCGGCTGCCGGTGCCAGGCCTTCGCTCTGACGGGCGATGCAACCAACACCGACCCCGCCTGCTCCCTGTCCCCAATGCATGAAGAGTGGGCCAAGGTCGCCGAGGTTGAGAGCCACTCGACCCCGCCCGAATTCGTCTACCGGCGGGTCGGCGGCGCCAAGGTAACCGTGGGCGGCAATTGAAACATTTCTAAAACCCACTGGCAGACCCTGAAGACCCGGTGTAAAAGACGCGCCGGCTGAAATCGTCGCCGCTCGCAGGAGCGTAGAGCTCAAGTGGCTCCACGGGCCGGATACCGGTTAACCGTGCCACCTTCGGGAGGAAGTGCAGATGATGAAGTGGGTTATCGCCGCCGGGCTCGTTCTGGCAGCTCCGTTCGCCGCCTCGGCTCAGGATGCCGAAGCCGGAAAGGCCGTGTTCAAGAAGTGCGCCGCCTGCCATGCCTTCGGCAAGAACGCGCTCGGTCCGGATCTGACGTGCGTGGACGGTCGCAAGGCCGGCAGCGCTGCGGGCTACGCCGGCTACTCCGATGCCGTGAAGAATTCGGGCATCACCTGGGATGATGAAAAGCTGCTCGCCTGGTTCGAAGCCGACGACAAGGTGATCCCCGGCAACAAGATGATCTTCCCGGCCGGCGTTAAGGACGCCACCGACCGCGCCAACCTGCTCGCCTACATCAAGAGCGAGTGCAAGAAGTAAGCGGCACAAGATTGCCTCTGCTGAAACCGCTGCCGGTCATGCCGGCGGCGGTTTTTGTTTACCCGCCGTTTTGGCCACCTTGCGAGCCGCGCTACGCCCGGTCCGCGAGCGGTACGCAATCCGACACGTCGATCGCACGCGCGAGATCACGAACAGTCCGGCCGCGAATGCGTTCTCCGGGAGCAATTTCCAGCAATGGCACCAGCACGAACGGCCGCTGTTCGATGAACGGATGCGGAACCTTGAGGTCGGGCGTGTCGATGGTCTGTGCCCGGTAGGTCAGCACATCCACGTCGACGAGCCGCGGCCCCCACTTCTGGCGCCGCACGCGTCCCATTTCGTCTTCGACTGCGAGACACCGGCGCAGCAGTTCGTGGGCCGTCACGTCCGTAGCAACCGCCGCGGCTGCGTTCACGAACCAATCCTGATCCAGGATACCCCATGGCGGCGACCGGTAGAGACCCGACGCTTTGACGAGCCGCACGGCCCCGTCGGCGGTGAGAAGCGATACGGCGCGAGCGATGTTCTCCGCCTTGTCGCCAACGTTCGATCCGATGCCAATCAGTGCGTCGAAGGCAATGCCGGTCGGCCAGTCAGTCATATTTGATGTAGGCGAAACGCGGGTCCTTCGGCGTTCCTTCGAGCGAGTTATCCGTCTCCGTGGCGGGCTGCCATTGGATGACATCCTCGATCTTCTTGGCCAAGAAGAGATCCTTGTCCGTGATGCCTTTGGCCGAGTGGGTCATGAGACGAACTTCGACCCAGGCATAGGAGGCCGTGATGTCCGGATGATGCCAGGCCGCTTCGGCGAGATGGCCGATGGTATTGATCACCATCAGTGTTCCCTTCCAGCTGTTGGTCTTGTAGGTCCTCCTGATCCAGCCGTCCTCAAGCCGCCATTCCGGCAGGTTGGCGCTGAGCCAGGCCTGCACATCGGCCTCGGTCATGGCATTTTCGCGTGGCGCTGACATTTCGTAAGGTTCCGCTTGTCTGGAGGGATTGACTTTTCCACCTCCAACGTAGATCGACTGAAGACCGGCTTCAATCACCTCTCCCACCAAGACCTGAGGGGCGCCGGCCGAACCTGAACCCAACGGCTCTCTAGGACTGATGCGGGCCATCACCGTCAGCGCTCCTGCCCGCCTGCACCTGGGCTTTGTCGACCTCAACGGGTCGCTCGGGCGCAAGTACGGGTCGATCGGCCTCGCGGTCGATCAACCCGCAACGGTTCTGACGATCCGCCGATGCAGCGACTTCAACGCATCCGGACCCGAGGCCGAGCGCGCCGGCAAGGCATTGCGCCGCTTCTCCGAGATTTATGCCGGCGGCGCGCCGTTCGACGTCAAAGTCGCGAGCGCCATTCCCGCCCATGCGGGGCTCGGATCAGGAACCCAACTGGCACTCGCGATCGGCGCGGCGATCCTAGAACTCAGCGGTTCTACCGCGTCCGCCCAGTCGCTCGGAGAAATAGTCGACAGGGGCGCCCGCTCCGCAATCGGCATCACGGCGTTCGAGCACGGGGGCTTCATCGTCGATGGCGGACGCGGACCCTCGGGCCGCGCGCCGCCGCCCATCGTCCGTCTCGACTTTCCGAGCCAATGGCGAGCGATCCTCGTGCTCGATCCGCGCGACGTCGGGGTTCACGGCGAGAAGGAGACGGCCGCATTCAAAGCCTTGCCCGAGTTCTCGGACGCTCTTTCCGGTCATCTGTGCCGCTTGACGCTCATGCGGTTGCTGCCGGGCATCGCCGAAAAAGACATTGCGGCATTCGGATCGGCTCTGAGCGAGATCCAGGCGATCGTCGGCACCCATTTCTCAGCGGCACAGGGCGGCGAACCGTGGTCCAGCCCCGCCGTCGGCCGCATCGTGCGCCGCCTCGGACAGGCCGGAGCCACCGGTCTGGGACAGAGTTCATGGGGGCCGACCGGCTTCGCGTTTACCGACAGCGAGGCTGCGGCGCAGCGCCTCTATTCATCTTTAGTCGAAGAGGCTAAAGCGAACGGACTCGATCTGAAAATTGTGCAGGGTCGCAACTCCGGCGCCGTCATCGGTCCCGCCTGACCCCGCTTATTTCGAAATCCACCGGGGAGATCAAGAAGATGACTGCCGAGGCGACACCGATCCTGCACATGCTGGACCCGCGCAAACACGTAAGCCCCTTCGACGTGAACATGGCGGCCGACGCCGGCTACAAGGTGATCGTCCCCTACACGAACGTGGAAGTCCCCGATGTGACGCCGCTGATCCAGGACGCCATCTTTTCGCGGCCGCCGAACTACGGCGTCCGCACCGGGTTCTTCTTCGGCGGCAAGGACGCCATCATGGCGCTCGATATGCTCGACGCCGCCAAGAAGGCGCTGGTTCCACCCTTCGAGTGCTCCACCTTCGCCGATCCCGCAGGCTCCTTCACGACGGCCGCGGCCATGGTCGCCTGTGTCGAGCGCGTCCTGAAATTGAAGTTCGGTCGCTCCTGGAAGGGCACCAAGGTCGCCGTGTTCGGCGCAACCGGCGTCGTCGGTTTCGCCTCGTCGATCATTTCGGCCCTCGAAGGCGCGCAGGTCCAGCTTGTCGCCCACCGCGGCGTCGATCGCGTGATCAAGAGCGCGGCCGTTTCCAAGGAGCGCTTCGGCGTCGATCTCGAACCCGTCAACGGCGAAACCGTCGAACAGCGCGGTGAAGTGATCGCCAACGCGGAGGTCATCTTTGCCGCCGCTGCTGCCGGTGTGCAGGTCGTCTCCGGCGAACAGCTCCGCACCGCCAAGAACCTGCTTGCGATTGCAGACGTGAACGCCGTACCGCCCGCGGGTGTCGAGGGCATGGAACTTTTCATGGACGGCGCGCCGATCGGCGGCACGAGCATCCTGGGCGTCGGCCCCCTCGCCATCGGCGACATCAAGTACAAGACAGAGTCCGGCCTCTTCAAGCAGATGCTGGCCTCGGACAAGGCCCTATCGCTCGACTTCCGTCACGCCTATGCCAAGGCCAAGGAACTGACCGGCCTCGTCTGAGTATCCCGTATGGCATGCGGCGCGCGCCCCAAATGAGGGGTGCCGCCGATCAAGTCCCCTTCTCCCCGCATGATGCGGGGAGAGGGTTGGGGTGAAGGGCAACCGGCTGCTATTGCGCAGTGGTCGTCTCCCGCCACGACCCTCTTCCTCATCGCAAGGGCCATGGGGAGAGGAAGCTCCATGGCTTCGCCGGCATCCCAACCGCAAACCATTCTCATCGCCGCGTTTTCCGGTCGAGCGCTGGCTCAGTCCGCGCGTCGTGCCGGCTATGCTCCACTCGTCGTGGACTGCTTCGGCGATACCGATACGCGTCAAGCGGCTCACGCCCTCGTCTGCCTGCCGGCCCGCGTGCAGGTTGGCTTCATGCGCCGGCCTCTCCTGGCTGCGCTCGAGCAGCTGGCAACCTCCGCGCCGGTTCAACCGGCGGGGCTGATCCTGGGCGGTGGCTTCGAATGCAATCCCAAGCTCGTGGCAGCGCTGGCCGAGCATTTCGCGCTCATCGGCAACAGCGCCGAAGTGATCCGCCGCGTGAAGTCCCCGCCAGACTTCTTTTACGCTCTGACACGGCTCGGCATCCGTCATCCAGAAACACGCATGGATCCACCCGGCGACCCGGCCGGCTGGCTGATGAAGCGCATCGGAGGCAGCGGCGGGCTGCATATTCACCGCTGCCCCACCCGATTTCAGCCTGATCCCCGGCGTTACTTTCAACGCGATTGCCCGGGCGAAGCTGTGTCGGTGCTCGCGGTGACCAGCCGCCGCGGCACTGCTGTGGCGCTGTCACGCCAATGGGCGTCTCCCCTGCCCCGCCGGCCTTACCGGTATGGCGGCGCGGTCTCTGGCATCGCCGTCGGGGCCGACCTCGAAGCCCGCCTCATCGATACCTCCTTGGCCGTCCTCTCCGAGTTCAACCTGACCGGCCTCGTCTCGGTCGACTTCGTCATCCACGAGGGCGAACCTCTGCTGCTCGAAGTGAACCCCCGCCCGGGCGCCACGCTCGACATTTTCGACGACGCCAATGGAAACCTGTTCCAGGCCCACCTCGCGGCCTGCGCGGGAGATAATCCTGCGGCAATCCTGAAGAACGGCTGGAACCCACCCCGCGCAGCGGCAGCCGCCTATCTCTACGCCGACCCCGGCGCTGTCGCCGTGCCCGCTATCGACTGGCCGGCGTGGACCGCCGACCGTCCGGCAACGGGCACCACGATCCAGCGGCGGCAGCCGCTCGCAACCGTGAAGGCCACCGCATTAACCAGCGCCGATGCGGAAACCCTGTGCCGCGACCGCTTATCGGCTCTGACAGAACTCGTGTATGAAAGCTCAAAACGGGAAGGAACCGCCC
Source organism: Hyphomicrobium sp. (assembly GCA_025458125.1). Classification (GTDB taxonomy): domain Bacteria; phylum Pseudomonadota; class Alphaproteobacteria; order Rhizobiales; family Hyphomicrobiaceae; genus JAGVSR01. The sequence goes on along the minus strand of JALOTA010000061.1, from coordinate 1,239 downwards.
TGCAATGAACAAGCACTTCAATTCGGCAATGAGCATCAGTGCCCGTAGCGAAATCATCGTCGAAAACATCGTTGCGAACGCGGCCGCGCTTCGCTGCGCCGTGTCGACGGGTGCTGGCGGCGAACGCCTCATTGATCTTGGCGCAAAGGTGCCAGGTGGCCTCGAAGCCGGGCGCCTGCTGAGTGAGGTCTGCCTCGGCGGGTTCGGTACCGTACAAATCACGTCCGGGTCGGGTATCGCCGATTGGCCACTGGGCGTCGTTGTGCATTCGTCGAACCCGGTCATCGCCTGCCTCGCCAGCCAGTATGCGGGATGGACCATCACCGACGAGGCGAGCGGTTTCTTCGCGCTTGGCTCGGGACCCGCACGGGCGCTCTCGCGCGTCGAAGAGCTTTTCAAGGAACTCGACTACGCCGATCATCACAACCGGACGGCCCTCGTGATCGAAGGCGATAAGGCCCCGCCTGCAGCCGTGGCCACGAAAGTCGCCGCCGCATGCGGTATCTCGCCGTCCAATCTGACGATCCTCTATGCTCCGACGGGTAGCCTCGCCGGCGGTGTACAAATTGCCTCGCGCGTGCTCGAAGTTTCGCTGCACAAGGCCCATGCTCTGCACTTCCCGCTCGACAAGATCGTCGACGGCTACGGAGTAGCCCCCATCGCCCCGCCGATCCCCGACTTCGTCAAGGCGATGGGGCGCACCAACGACGCCATTATCTATGGCGGCCGGATCCAGCTCTTCATCAGAGGCACCGATGCGGAGGCCAAGAAGCTTGCCGAGGAACTCCCCTCCAGCACGTCGTCGGCCTACGGCAAGCCGTTCGCGGAAATCTTCGCGGAAGTGAATGGCGACTTCTATAAGATCGACCCGATGCTGTTCTCACCCGCCGCCGTCACCGTTTCCAACCTGGATACGGGTTCCTCCTTCCACTCCGGCAAGCTCGCGCCCGACATCGTCGACAAAAGCTTCAGGTAAGTCCGGTCGAATATGACCACGCCGACTTTCTCAGTCACGGCCCGTGCGGCCGGCTCCACCGGCCCGCGCGTCGTGCTCTTCGTCGAGGACGGCGGCGGTGATTGGCATGCGCGGCGCCTGCGCGACGCCCTCGAGTCCAAGGGCGCCGAGGTGATCACCACCTGTCTGAAGTTCTGTGCCTTCGATACACGGTCGGCATCGGGACTGGATATTCCGGGCTTCGGCGGCACACTTCCCGACGGCGCGTTCGTGCGATCCGTTTC
>JALOTA010000125.1 GCA_025458125.1 Hyphomicrobium sp. | reverse complement strand
CCGCCCGCGCCTGCCGCTCACGCGAGGGCATAGAACGTGATCTGCCACCGGCGGGCAAGCCGCCAAACCGTAACACAGCGCCACAATTTGTCTTATCTGCAGCCTGCTAGCACCCGATTGTGAGGGAATTCCGTTGAGGCAGGGCCCACAATGGATATAACCCTCGCGGGCCTCTGGAACGCCGCCAAACGGGGCGATGCAACCCAGGTCGCCCGATAATCTTTTGACTGGGCTCTGCCGAACCGATGACGAAAGCCACTGATCCTCAGGCGAACGGCACGAACGGAGAAACCGCTCCGATCAGCGCCCATGTGCAGGCGCGTATCCTCGCCGAAGCACTTCCCAACATGCTCCGTTACGATGAGCAGACCGTCGTCGTGAAGTTCGGCGGTCACGCCATGGGTGACGCCGCCTTGGCCGCTGCCTTCGCGCAGGACATCGTTTATCTGAAGCAGTCGGGCGTAAACCCGATCGTGGTCCACGGCGGCGGGCCGCAGATCGCGCAAATGCTGAAGAAACACGATATCAAGTCGGAGTTCGTGCACGGGCTGCGCGTCACCGATCAGCCGACCGTCGAGATCGTAGAGATGGTCCTTGCGGGCGCAATCAACAAGGAGATCGTTACGGCGATCAACCGTCAGGGCGGCAAGGCCGTCGGCATCTGTGGCAAGGACGCCAACCTGATGATCGCCCGCAAGATCACGGAGATGCCAGACCCGAAGACAGGCGTGGTCGGACAAGTCGATCTCGGGTTCGTAGGCGATCCGTTGCAGGTGAACCCCCACATCGTCGAAGTCATTTCGAAGTCCGACCTCATCCCGGTGATCGCACCGGTGGCACTTTCGCGGGATGGTGAAACACTGAACGTCAACGCCGACAGCTTCGCCTCCGCACTGGCCGCGCGGATGAAAGCCAAGCGACTCCTTCTGCTCACCGACGTGGAGGGCGTCCTCGACACGAACGGCAAGCTTATCGAAGAACTGAGCGTAGACCAGGCACAGGAGTTGATTAGAAACGGCACCATCAGTGGCGGCATGATTCCAAAGATCGAGGGCTGCATCGAAGTGGTGGAAGCCGGCGTGGAGGCCGTCGTCATCATCAATGGCAAGGTTCCACACTGTGTTCTGCTGGAGCTTCTGACGGACCACGGCGCCGGCACGCTCGTTGGCCGCCGCAAACCGAAAGCGAAGAAAGCGGCCGAATGAATCCGCCGTCAAAACCGGAACTGGCGCCACTGCCGGCTACGCTCACGCCGATGGATGCTGCGGCGCTGGCCGAAATTGGACGCAAGCGGGTCTGGATCTTCGACCTCGACAACACCCTTTATCCGGCCGAGTGCGATCTTTTCGCTCAAGTCGACCGGCGCATGGGCGAATTCATTGCAAGACACCTGGGCGTTCCATTCGAATACGCCCGCCACCTGCAGAAGAGCTACTACCGGCAGTTCGGCACCACACTCGCGGGTCTCATGCGCGTGCACAAGATGCAGCCCGAACCCTTCCTCGACTACGTTCACGACATCGACGTCTCCGTCGTGCCCGACGCGCCGGAACTTCGCGCCGCGATTGAGAGGCTCCCCGGCCGCAAGCTGATCTTCACCAACGGCTCACGGGCGCACGCCGAACGCGTGGCCGGAAAGCTGGGCGTCCTCGATCTGTTTGAAGATATCTCGGACATCGCCTCATGCGACTATGAACCCAAACCCTCCGCCGCAGCATTCGACAGCATGGTTCGCCGTCACGACATCGCTGGAATGAATGCGGCCATGTTCGAAGATATGCCGCAAAACCTCGAGGTCCCGCATCGACTGGGCATGTCGACGGTCCTCGTTCACTCGACGTATATGGATCATCCGGTCCAGCGCAGCATGAGAAGCTGGACAGCCCTTCCCGAGCACGTCCACCACTTCACGGACGACCTCACCCGCTTCTTGAATTCCATCACGATCGATGATGGCCCGGGCTGATCGACGCCCCGTTTAGCGTGTCAGTCTGAAGGTGGCCGAACTGCCGGCAGGAGACGTGATCGAGACGCTCTGTGAATTGCCGGAGACCGTCACAGTGATCGTGCCATCCACCTTGTATTCTTCGTTGAAGAAACTGCCGCTGTACTGGTTGCCGCTGACGCGAGTCAGCAGCGCGGACTGCTCCACCTTGCCCGAGGCGCTCGCACAGCGCGCACTGACGAGATAGCTCTCCGCACCGCGCCGCTTGAAGTTCGCGCGGCACCGCGCAGCCTCTTTCGCACCCGATGGGAACTTGACGGAGCCGCCGCCACTCCAGGCGCCATCAAGATCCGCCGGTTCCGCCACGGCGGCCCCCGTCAGGGCAAACCCGCCAAATCCGAGACCGGCCGCCAGGACCAGCGCTGCCAGAAATCGAGTTATTCTATTATTGTCAAATGCATAGAGCGCACGAGACATCGTGGATTCCCCTGAGACCGCCCGTCGTCGCCTGTTGGCGCGGACACCTATAGCAGCCTTCGCTCGCCGTGACAGTAGCGGGCAAGTCTCAGCCGCGGCCTTCGTAGGGCATTGCCGTGGCCTTGAGCGTCATGAACAGAACGTTCGCATCGAGCGGGAGATTGGCCATGTAGAGGACGGCGTCCGCCACATGGGACACATCCATGACGGGTTCTTGGCGGACCGATCCATCGGCCTGACGGATGCCGGCGGCCATGGGAGCGGACAGTTCGGTGGCCGCATTCCCGATATCGATCTGCGAACAGGCGATGTTGTGCACCCGCCCTTCGAGCGCGATCGACTTGGTGAGCCCGGAAACCGCGTGCTTGGTTGCCGTATAGGGAGCGGCATTGGGCCTCGGCACCTTGGCCGAAATAGAGCCGTTGTTGATGATGCGGCCGCCCTGGGGAACCTGGGCTTTCATCGCTCGAACAGCTGCCTGAGCGCAGAGAAACGCGCCGTTCAGATTGACATCCACCACCGCCTTCCACTGCTCGTAGGACAGGTCCTCGAGCGCCAAGGGCGGCGCGAACATCCCGGCGTTGTTGAAAAGAACATCCAGACGCCCGAAAGCGTCCACGGTTCGCGAGAAGAGGGCGCGGACGGAAACCGGATCGGTGACGTCCGTCGCGATGACCAGGGTCGAGTTTTCAGGACATTCGACGGCGGTGTTTTGAAGCTCGGCCTTGCGGCGGCCGGAGAGCACGACCTGATAGCCGCCTTGGGCGAGCCTGATTGAGACCGCCCTCCCGATACCACTGCCTGCCCCTGTCACGATCGCAACGCGCGGCACTGCGGCCATCATAGCCCCCGGCTGTTGCCTTTGAATTAGCGCGTGGGAACCGGCTTCTCGCCGCGATAATCGTAGAACCCACGGTTGGTCTTGCGGCCGAGCCAACCGGCCTCGACATACTTCACAAGCAACGGGCAGGGACGATATTTCGAATCCGCCAGGCCTTCATATAGGACCTGCATCACCGACAGGCAGGTGTCGAGACCGATGAAATCGGCAAGCTCGAGAGGCCCCATCGGATGATGCGCCCCCAGCTTCATTGCCTTGTCGATTCCCTCGACCGTACCGACGCCCTCGTAAAGCGTATAAATCGCTTCGTTGATCATCGGCAGCAGAATGCGATTGACGATGAAGGCCGGAAAGTCCTCCGACACCGTCGTCTTTTTGCCGAGGCTTTCAACGAACACGCGCGCAGTCGAGAAAACATCGTCTTCCGTGGCAATCCCGCGAATGAGCTCGACAAGCTCCATGCGCGGCACGGGATTCATGAAGTGCATCCCGATGAAGAGTTCGGGCCGGTCGGTCGTTGCGGCCAGCCGCGTGATCGAGATCGATGACGTGTTCGTCGCCATCAGCGCACCGGGTTTCAGTCGCGGACACAGCTCGGCGAAGATCTTGCGCTTGATGCTCTCATCTTCCGTGGCGGCCTCGATGACGAGATCGCATTGCGCGAGCTGATCGATGCTCGTCGCGGGCTTGATCCGCTTCAGAGCAGCGGCCATGTCGTCCGGCTTGATGATGCCCTTGCCGACCTGCCGCTCCATACTCTTTTCAATGCTGCCGAGCGCCCGGTCTATCGCCTCGGGCTTCACATCGTTGACGAGTACTTCGAACCCGCCGAGTGCCACGACATGAGCGATGCCCGAACCCATCTGGCCGGCACCGATCACTCCGACCTTCTTGATGTCAGTCACTGGTTGCACAGCGGTTTTCGCCCTCTCGGATGGTTTGACAGCGGCATCCATGGCGGCGTCCTTCCCTGGCCGGCGCACCGGCCCATTCCAATGTGCCTCAGCCGCCGGCTTTCGCGAGCTCGTTCGCCAGTTCCGGGAGAGCCTGGAACAAGTCGGCGACGAGCCCGTAGTCGGCCACTTGGAAGATCGGAGCCTCGCCATCCTTGTTGATGGCGACGATGACCTTCGAGTCTTTCATGCCGGCGAGGTGCTGAATGGCACCCGAGATGCCGACGGCG